>CAYTDS010000066.1:6567-10560 GCA_964436555.1 uncultured Flavobacteriaceae bacterium
GCTAATCTTGCAATTGGTGTTTCAACTTCTTTCCCGGCGGTCATTATCAAATCTGCAAACTCATCTATTACAACCACGATATATGGCAGATAGGTATGTCCGTCATTAGGGTTAAGTTTTCTGGCTTTAAATTTTTCGTTGTACTCCTTAATGTTTCTGACCATGGCTAGTTTCAACAATTCATAGCGATTGTCCATTTCTATGCACAGTGAATTCAATGTGTGAATTACCTTTGTGTTGTCTGTTATTATAGCTTCATCGGTATCCGGTAATTTTGCCAAAAAATGCCTTTCAATTTTATTGAAGAGTGTTAATTCCACTTTCTTGGGATCAATCAACACAAATTTTACTTCTGCAGGATGTTTTTTATAGAGTAGAGAAGCCAAAATGGCATTTAGGCCTACAGATTTACCTTGACCTGTAGCCCCTGCCATAAGTAAATGCGGCATTTTTGCCAAATCTACTACAAAGGTTTCATTACTAATAGTTTTTCCGAAAGCGATAGGTAGTTGCATTTCTGCTTTCTGAAATTTACTGGATGCAATTACGGAACGCATGGATACAATTGTTGCATTCTTGTTAGGTACTTCAATACCAATAGTTCCTTTACCCGGAATAGGAGCAATAATTCGTATGCCCAATGCAGCAAGGGATAGGGCAATATCATCTTCCAAATTCTTTATTTTAGAAATACGGATGCCTGCGTCAGGTACAATTTCATACAAGGTTACCGTTGGGCCGATAGTCGCCTTAATTTGGGCAATACCAATTTTGTAATTTTTTAAAGTTTCTACAATCTTATTTTTGTTTTCTTCCAGTTCTTCCTGATTAATGGTGATACCACCTCCTGCACCATGCTGGTCTAACAATTCAATTGTGGGAAACTTATAACTTCCCAATTCAAGCGTAGGGTCAAACTCCCCAAAGTCGGCAACTAGTTGTTCAGATAAATTATCCTTCTCCTCCTTCTCCTCCTTAATTTTTTCCACCTCCATGGTGATAGGACTATTTTCTTGTAACGGGTTGTCTATTTCAAGATCTAAATTTACATTGCCTTTTAAGGGAGGGATATCCTTTTTATGTGTGTATGTATCTATAATTATTGGGGCTTCATCTTCAACTTCAGCTGCATAATCTTCCGTTTCGTTATCGATGGGATTTTTGAAATCGGAAACTATTGATTTTCTTTTTCCATTAATGTAGGCCACTGCATGGTCCGGGTTAACATCAAAAAGCCTAACCAGAATAATAATTAAACCAAAGATTAATAAGAGAAAAACCCCGATTTTCCCGGTATAATCTTGTAAAAAATCATTCATTTCATAACCTACCAACCCTCCCAAAAGAGGTCTTTCCTGAGCAAAAAAACCAAGAGCAATAGAAATCCAAATAATGAATAAAAGCCCCCAAACCCACTTCCGTGCTAATCCCTTTTTTTCCAAACTTAAAAAGAGGTACAAACCGGTTAAGAAAAGTAAAAATGTAAAGATTAATGATGCCAATCCAAAGCCGCGATATACTATAAAATGACTAACTCCTGCTCCAAATTTGTTTAGCAGATTGTTGGCTTGTTCATTGCGATTAGCAAACTCTGTCAATAAACTTTGATCGTCCTGCCAGGTAAAATAAAAGGAAATGAATGAAAAGAAAAGAGCAATACTAAAAAGCATAAGTAGGCCTCCCAGTATTATTTTATTTTTCTTAGATAATTTTAAAGAAAAGCCTTTTTTAGAGGTTGTCGGCTTTGATTTACTTCCCTTCTTTGTCATTAAAATAGCTATTCATGGGGCTAAAATACAAATTTACTTATGAAGGGGAAGAGTTACTACTCTCAAAAAATTTTTGGAAAATAAATTAACAGTCCTACTAGAACAGCGGCAATTGATACGAGCATTACTGCTCCAGCCGAAATATCTTTTATAAAACCTATTTTTTTATCAAATTCAGGCTGCACAAAATCAGCTAGTTTTTCCACTGCCGTATTTAAACCTTCTATTCCTAAAACAATTGCAATAGCAAAAATTTGTATCATCCATTCGGTCCTTGAAATTTCATAATAGAAGCCCGCCGCAGTAATTAAAAGTGCAATTACAATTTGGGCTTTAATACTAGCTTCAGTACGTATGAGCAATAGTGCCCCTCTTAAAGCGTACTTAATACCTTTTACCCTATTACGAATAAAACTCTCTTTAGACATCTTGTAAGGCTTCCATGGCTGCGTTATAATTGGGCTCATCCACAATCTCAGGAACCTGTTCTGCATAAATTACTTGCCCTTCAGAGTTTATTACAAGAACAGCTCTGGAATGTAGCCCTTGTAAAGGGCCATCAGTAAAATCTAAATTATAACTTTTTCCAAAATTGCCATCCCTAAAATCGGATAACATTTCTACATTAACGATGCCTTCTGCCCCGCAAAAACGAGTTTGTGCAAATGGTAAATCTTTAGAAATACACAGCACTTTTGTGTTATCCAATTTTGAAGCTTCTTCGTTAAATTTTCGAACAGATTTGGCGCAAGTACCGGTATCAATGCTTGGAAAAATATTTAAAATCAATCTACTTCCTTTATAGTCTTTAAGACTAACCACAGATAAATCGGTTTTTGTTAATTTAAAGTCCGGCGTATAAGTGCCTACTTCTGGTAAATTTCCAAGGGTATGTACGGTACTTCCCTTTAATGTTATTGCAGCCATTCAGATATTTTTTTATTCGCGGTGAAATTAGAAAATATCTACCGGAAATAAGACTTTTTAGATTTATTTAACCGTTAAGAAATGAATTTTCATGAACCTGCTAAAATTTTATTTACCTCTATAATCAATTGGTAAAAGGGGTGGTTAACTGCTTTAATTTAATTCTGAAGGCTGCAAAAAACAGTGTCATGAACGGACTTAACCAATTAAAAACAGCATAGAAAAAATACTCGCCTACACCCACACCCAAGACCCCGGATTGGTATGCCCCGCAAGTGTTCCATGGTATAAGTACAGAGGTCACAGTACCGGAATCCTCAAGTGTTCTGCTTAAATTCTGTGGAGCAAGGCCTCTATCTTGATACGCATTTTTAAACATCTTCCCGGGAATTACTATAGCCAGATATTGATCGCTAGCAATAATATTTAGCCCCAGACAACTTAATACGGTGCTTGCAAAAAGTCCAAAAATAGTGGTAGCAATAGACAATAATGCTTTAGTTATTTTCGCTAAAGCTCCAATACCATCCATAACACCACCAAAAACCATTGCGCAACAAATTAGAAAAATAGTCCATAACATGCCTTTCATCCCACCGGAGCTAAATAGATCATTTAATCTTTCATTATCGGTTACAATGGTGGTATCTGTAAAAATGGCATTAAAAATTACGGTAACAGGGGAATCCACTTCCAGTCTTTCCAGAAGAGGTGTTTGAAAAATCATAGCAAAGACGCCAGCTAAACCTACACCAACACCTAGGGCTATCAATGGTTTTGTTTTCAGCAGAATTAAAAGTATCACAACTGCAGGGACAATAAACAGGTAAGGAGTAATTGTAAAGGTTTCTTTAATGGTGGTAAGTAGGCCGCTGATATCTGCGGTTCCTACGGTTTCGGTAGTTAAACTTAAAATGGCAAAAACACAAAGGGTAATCAATATAGTCGGAACCGTAGTGTAAGCCATGTAACGGATGTGGGTAAATAAATCTGTTCCGGCCATTGCAGGAGCCAAATTTGTGGTATCGCTAAGTGGTGACATTTTATCTCCGAAATAGGCACCTGAAATTACAGCACCTGCAATCATTCCTCCGGAGATGCCCAAAGCCGTCCCAATTCCTACCAAGGCAATTCCTACTGTGGCGGAAGTAGTCCATGAACTTCCTGTTGCTACAGAAATAATTGCTGCAATAATAACAGAGGCCGGTAAAAATATAGACGGACTCAAAACTTGTAAACCATAGTAAACCATTGCAGGAATTATGCCGCTCACCAACCAAGTTCCTGCTAAAGCCCC
>CAYTDS010000067.1:0-10383 GCA_964436555.1 uncultured Flavobacteriaceae bacterium
TGGAAGTGGAGTTGGCACCGGAGAGTTAGAGATGTAATTCTTTAAAGATAATTACCGAGTTCAGGGCGATTTTAGAAGTAGTCTTTTTTTAAGAGACAATAGAAATTTTTAACAATTAATGAAGTGTTTATTAAAAAGATTTACCGAAAGCAATACCTGCCCATGGTAAGAAAACGTTAGATTCACCAAAAAAATTCTTAAAGTAAGTTGGGGTCAAGGCAATTTTAAAGAAAAAACCACTTTCTTTTTTTTGAAACCGATACCCTATACGTAAAGGGAATGCAACGATACCTTCGGTGAAAGTAATCACTGATCCGATACCCAATTCAAAATGATCTTTGTTGCCAATTAAATAATTAATTTGAGGTGTAAAACTCAATAAATGAGGTTCATCGCTGTATGGAACCCATTGAACTCCCATAGCGGCGGTAAAAGCACTTTTTTTCTTTTGCAGAATAATCCGGTCATAAGAAATATTATAGACCGCAACAGAGCTTCCAAAAAATTCTATATAAACTGAATTTTTTCCTTCAAAATTGCTTAACCCAACCTGTTCTTGACAAGAAATTACGTTTAAATATAATGCGGAAAATAAAAAAATGAGGTAATGCGTCGGTTTTATCATTAGCTTTTGTATAACATTATACTCAATCTACATTCTGTTCCTAGTTCTTTACAAACCCAAAAAAACTTCCTAAATAAACATGGTATTTAAAAAGGTTTAAAATATGAATAGCTCTATTAAAGGTAATTAATTTGTATACAACTTAATGTGTTGGTGCCATCTTAAGTAGCTTTAAGATTAATATTATTAAGTATCCTTCACTGGCTAAACAACGATTTCTGATTTAGATTTTTTTTGGTAACTTAATGTGATTCTTGGCAGACTTTTTGAAAGCATAAGAATAATAAACATACTACAAGAGCCTTAGCAGAAAGCTATTTTTAGCAAAAAACGGCAGCTCTACTAAGTTGTAAACTTCGTTAAGCGATGCTACAGTTTGTCAGTTTCAAGAAATTTTTTATCTGAAATTTTAGGAGAAAGAACAACCATATGATTTTGTCAATCCAACCTTTCAAAGGTCAAAGTATCCCCCGAAGTGGATCCATAGAAATTCCCAATGAATAAGGTGTTGGTATTTATTTTGAAATAATAATTGTTAAAGCGAGAATCACTAGATACGAGCCAATTTAAGGCTATCTGTTCTACTTTTAGTTCGTAAATATAAGGTCCTGATTTGTACTTTGGCAATAAACCACCATCTCTGATTTCTTTTCCCCTATTTAAATTCATGATTTCCATATCGCCCATCAATTCAAAAGACAAGGTGTCCGTTCCGGTTTCCACCTCAACCCATTTTCCATCTAGATTGGAAGCTTCCATGCTACTGTTGTTCTCTTTGGAACAACTTAAAAATATGAGGATTATTAGTACTAGTAGGTATTTCATAGTTAGATGTATTACATTTTATCCATATACAGTACTATACTTTTCCTATCTTATCCAAAGATATTATATTTTCTTGAGTAAAGCTACTCCAAAATTGAAGGTTTTTAGCCTAAAATAAGGACCTTCATGGTAGGCATCTTTAAATAGTTTTGATAAGGTGTTATTATAGTTTAACGATAATTGCAAAGCGGTTTTTGGACTCAGATTATATTCCACTCCGCCGCCCAGTTTAAATCCAATCACATAAGAATTGACTCTTGCCTCATATCCGGGATGATTAAGCTGGAATAGATTATTGAGTCCGGCTTCTCCAAACAAACGGGTTTTTTGAGGTGAAAAATAGTACTTTACCGTAATTGGCACTTCAATAAAACGAAAATCAACTTCCTCGGGACTCGGGGGAAATTCAAAATCACAGACATCGCAAAAATAAGTTCCTGTAAAGTCCCTGTTCGTGTAATTTAATGCTCCGTTTAGAGATAGGTTGCTTTTAAGCCCGTATTCCAGAATACCTCCAAAACTGTAATTAAATTTGTTGTAATCCGCAGTAAACCCGGTATGCCGGCCAAATGCCAGCCTTTCTGAACTACTATTTTTGTCCCACCCGGCAGCTATGCCAATCCTGAATTTGTTTGTTACATCTTGAGCTTTAGTCCCAGGGATGTAGAGTAAAATAGTTGAAAGTACTAAGAAGATGGTAGTTCTCATTTTTTAAAATCGGTTTGCATTTAGAAATCCAATCGGTAACGGAGTGGCACCATTTAGGGCAAGGTCTGCCAAAATTTCTCCTACAACGCTTACAAACTTGAATCCATGACCACTAAAACCCGTAGCAAAAACAATGTCCTTATCATATTCCGGCAGGTAATCTATTATAAAATCCTTATCCGGAGAATTGGTATAAAGACATGTTTTCATGACCAAAGTATGCTCGTACCCATCAGGAATAAATTGGTTTAAAAAATCAATCAAAATTCTTTCGTCAGATTCCTTTGTGTTTCTGTTTACCGCATCCGGGTCTGTAATTTCTGCTCCGGGATAATGCAAGGCCAGCTTTAACCCCAAAGGCCCGGCAAAGGTTCCAACAGGAAGAATGGGGAATCCATAAAAAGCATACCCCTTATCTTCTAAAATCCAACAGGGGAATTTTCCAAGAGTAAAATTGTCCCAGATCTTCGGCTTTACCCATGCAATGGCTTGTCTTGTAATTGTTAATTTTGAAGTAAGTTGGGGAATCATTTTTCCCGCCCAAGGTCCGGCAGTAATGACCAATTTGCTGGTCTTATATGTACCTGTACTAGTTATTACCGTGATACTACCATTTTCGCGTTTCCATTGGAGCACCTTTTCCTTGGTGCGAATAACGGCGCCCTTTAAGATGGCCTGTTCTATAAATAGAAGGATGCTTCGTTCGGGAGTTATGAATCCGGCATCCGGCTCTTCCAGTCGCTGAAAATTATCCGGGAGCTGAAACTGCGGGTATTTCCGATTGCATTCTGCTATGCTGAGATTATTAACCGGGATATTGTATTTTAAAGAAGAACTTTTTACGGTATTCAAAAAGGGATCATCGGGAGCGCCAAAATAGGTAAGCCCAGTTTTGTAATACACCTGTGAACCGGTTTCGGATTCCAAGGTTTGCCAATTCTCATAAGCTCTTTCCAACAAGGGAACATAATCCGAACTTTCGCCATACGCTTTTCGGATAAGGCGACTTTGACCGGCATGAGAGCCCATTTCATGGGGAATATCAAATTGCTCCAAGCCCAAAACCTTAAATCCCCTCTTGGCCAGATGATAACATGCAGACGAACCCATGCTGCCAACGCCTAAAACAATCACATCGTAATGGGTATTTACGGCGGCAGTGGTTTGAATCTGCGTCTGTATTTGAGTGTACAACTGTGAATAGGAGAGCGAAGCCGCTGCGGCTCCGGAGGTTTTAAGAATAAAGTCTCTGCGTTTCATGGTTATTCCTAATTTACATTACTAACCTCTCTCGTTATACCACTAATCTAAGGAATTTTAAGGTTGTTATCAGCAAAATTTCATATGCGGAGAAACAGGTTCCAATTATCTAACGAACAGAATAAGACTAGGTGGGGCTAATTTTTTGCGGCCGGATTATTAAAAGAATACGAGATGCTCACAGGAGAGCGTCACCTTATCAAAAAAATATTCAGTATAGAGGCCCCTAGGTCAAGCCCACATACCACGTGCCATAGCAACGGCAAATAGAACAATTATGGAAAGCAGTCCTAATTGTATGTGACTTGTTGTGGCAAAACGTTGGGCTTTTGAAAAGTCGATAGGTTCCTTCTTTTTTACTTTACTGCGCCATTGAATAAAGGTTATCATGGGTTGTATTTCAAGAATAAAAATGAAAAGAAACAATCCCATTTTAATGAGGAATGCTGTACTATTTAAATAATAATCCGTGCCTTTTTCTACACCGCCAAAAGCCCGCCACAATCCGGTGAGCAGCCATAAAAAAGCCGCGAGTCCCCATAGGTTATCCGCTTTAAAAACGGCTGCCAATCCGGAGGCGTGTTTTAATTCCTTTAAGGCATTTGCCCTGGTCCAAATGGAATAGAACCCTATGGCTAAAGCAAGGAGATGGACATAGGCTAAAATTATTTTGATTTCCATAGAGTTTAATAGGATAGGTCTAAAAGTAGTAATTTGTAGTCAACCAAAAAATTTCTTGTCAGGCAGGATTAGGCTTTCTATTTGAAGAAAGGACTTCATGAAGTTTGGAAAGAGCATGGAAGAATATCACCATTTTATTCTTCCAAAACTAGTTCAATCGCCTTCTCCAAAAACTCATCTTTCCCATTTTTTATTCCATCTACGGTTTTTTCAATATAAACATCGGGCAAAATACCAATGCCGAATAATTGCGATCCATCCAATTTCACAACTTTTAGTCCTGTCCATTTAATTTCAATTTCCCCCGGGAGCATAAAGGTATTCATGTCTCCATTGGTTCCGGCAGTGGGTTGTCCCACTAAAGTTGCCAAGCCATAACCCTTAACTAAGGACAATAAGCTTTCTGACCAACTAATAGCGCTACCATCTGTAATGAAAATGATTTTCCTATCTCCCAAATAAGGTTCCCTTGGAACAAAAAAACCGTTCCAATCCGCTTTGATATAATCAGGCGTTTTTTGTTGGTCAGGAAAAACAGTGATGGGTAAAAGCAACCAAGGATTTGTTACAATTTCTGTCTGGATTAAATGCTGAATTATTTCTCCATTTTCATTTGGATACCCCCTTAAATCAAAGATGATTCCTGAACTCTTTTCCAGTTGCGGGAGGAGATACTCAAACGTTACCATATCGATTAATGACAAATTTAAATAGTGAACTCCATTTTTTACCTCTTGATAAGGAATTAGATTTGTTTGATTTCTATAAGGTTCCCTATCACGGATCAAGTCGAAAACTCTACCATTGGCTTCAATATGCATTCTAGAATCTTTTTCTCCTCTTAAGCTTAAATCATTTGAAATATGTTTTAGCCACCCTCGGGTGCCTGCAGAAATCATTGATTCGATCTCCTTAAAATATTCCTGTGCGCTAAGCCCATTTATTTTAGTTACTTCATCTCCCTTCTGAAGACCTAAATAATCATCCCACTGATTGGTAATTATTAATTTCTCACCTATCCATTCCCATGCTATAGGCGGAGTGAACATTCCCTCATTACTGTCCTTTGAATTAATTGAAATATGACCATCCTGTAGAGGTTTGGTAAATTTTTTAAGTGTTCTAATATGTTCTTTTTTGGTTCTATCTGCAAAAGAGTTGATGATTGCGTTTTCCAGTTCGTTTTTCCAATCTACCTTTATTTCTTCAAAATAAGGAAAGAAATGTTGGAATACATTAAAAGTGGTAACCACATTACCTATCCTAAATGCCAAAGAGGTTTCATCAACGTTATAAGTCAACAATTCATCTTGTAAGGATTTCAATAGAACACTATCCGGTTTTGGTATGGTTTCGTCCCCATCAACCAGTACAACCAAAGGAATTGACAAATGCTTGTTTTCACTAATTTTCACCTTCACAGTTTCTCCATATTTGGGCCGATAGCTTAACGTATCTTTATTTGCATCAACTTTTACTCTTTTACTGATATAGGTGCCATTTCCTTTCCACATGCCAAAATCAACACCTTGGTGATACCAAAATTGTTCTGTATGATCTTTTATATCTGAGGGTTCTCCTACTGTTTGGGTTTCGGTATTAACCCATTTTATTGAAGGCGCAATAGGTTCGAATAATTTATAAATGCTGTTTGCAAATTGATCAGATGTTTTACATTCTAAAATTTTCTCGGTAGCATAAATTGAAAAGGTATCCCAGTCTAATTCATAAGCTTCATCGCTTGGATGAAAATATTTTATATAGCCGAAGATTTGAGCAAAGGTTTTTATGTTCTTAACCTCTGTCCCATCTATGGTCGGTTTCTTTTTTTGTGAACAACCATAAATGATTAAGATTATTAAGGTAAATACTGTTTTTTTCATACTTTTTGAGGGCTTAACCTTTGCTCCGAAACCTCAGTCTGTTTTTCATATAAGTGAAGCTTAGCCTGTTTCTCTAAGGTAATGATTTTCTCCTGTGTGGGACTCGTTATTTACAACCTACCATAGACTGGTTCCTCTTTTTTTACCGATTTTTAGATCTTTATTGGTAACGCCTCACTAAACCAGATGATTTTTAAAGTCAATTTTAATGAACTTATTGATTGAATTGGGAGCGTAGTTTTTTCTCTTTGTACTTTCTCTTTTGTGTGATGAATCGGTATCTGAAATCATCATAAAATAGACTAACAAGTAATATTAATGCACCTAAAATCAAAGTGTTTAGTTTTAGGTCAACTTTGGAATATAGAAATCCCCCAACCAAACCTCCGGCGAAAAAGAAACTGATAATATAAACTCTTAGCCTAATCGTAGCTTTTAGTTTTTGCCGGTTCGGATGCGATTTTGGGAAAAACAATTGCGAAATTTCAATGCCCAAATCTGTAAATAATCCTGTTAAATGTGTGGTTCTTACCACTGCATTTGAAATTTTGGTTACGAAGGAGTTTTGAATTCCCATTGCAAAAAGAAGTAAGCAAATAATGAGGTCTGGATAGCTCATTTCAATCAAGTAACCAAAAAATCCAACGGAAAGCAATATGGAACATTCTATTAATGTGGGCAAAAGAAAAATGTTGAATTGTTTTTTCTCCCTAAATTTTTCAATAAGAAAACTGGATAAAAACGAACCAAAAAGAAATGCGAACAAGTAAAGAAAATATATAGTGCCTATCCAAAAGTCGAAATTAGCCACATCATTAATAAATAGCGCAAAATGCCCGGTCACATTGGTAGTTAACTGTTTAAAAGCTAGGAATCCTGTGACATTTACAATACCGGCTACAAAGGAGAGTATTGTAGCAATTCGCAAATTGTGCTTTAGGGTCCTGCTTTTACCTTGATGTCGGAACATACTAGGGTAATTTTGGTATAATTTTTATAAGGATATATAGTGCTACTAGCAGTATACTTGATACACCGTATCAATCTTGATTATACCACTAAGCTAATCAATATTTAATGGTTTTAAGACCATTATTTACAGAAGAAGGCCAATAAGATTGAAATAATTTAAACCCGTACAAAAGTTACAGACACGCACAACAAGCAATGCTATTCTTGGTTCTTATAAGTTACATGGATTTATTAAAAAATAATTATTTTGATCCCGGTATACTTGGAATCGGAAGAGCAAAAATAACTAGAGGAAAAACACGCTTATTTTTGGCTCATTGAACATGTCCTGTTATCATATAATTATAGCAGGTATTTTTATTTTTGAATACAAAAAATTGAAGTTCAAAGGCATTCAGAATACACGAATGAATTATTAGGTTAGTCTTGAACCGTAAACTCAAATCTACCTTCCTCATTCGAATTTCGGATGCTGGTATTAAATTGAACTTCATTGGCACTATTAGAATTAAATGCAAGACCTTGCCCTCCGCTTGCAATCCCACTATTCGCTATAAAGAAATTTCCAGTACTATCTAAGGGTATTCCTATTCTCATTTCGTAGAATCCGTTCTGATAAATTGCACGCCCGAGAATTTTAGAGTTGTTCTCCACAATAATCATTGAACCCTTTTCTACCTGAATTGCTTCTGGATTTAACTCAACCGCACTCCCATTCATATTCTCAGAACTAAATAATGATAAACCAACAAAAGTTTCTGTCGCTCCAGTAAGATTAAAAATATCGATCTCCGAATTTGAATTTTTATCTTGTTGGTTTTTTTGGATTTTTATATTAAGCCACAACAATTCCCCTCTTAAATATGTGGATTTATCGTTATCAACATATAGTACCTCACCGTTTTCAACTAAATAAAATTTACCATCTTCTGAACAAGAAGTAAGCAAAATCAAAAAAAGTAAAGCAGTGAATGTTAAGTGTTTATTTTTCATAATTTTTTTGTTAGGTAGTAAATTATTGGTCTAAAATAATAATACGGTTTACTCAGATCTTATTAATTAACTTTTGTTTAGGAATTAACTTTCCATATTAAGGAAAATTTCTTACTTGAGATGATAATATTTAACTGCTCATAATTTTAAGGTGATCGTTTCGGTCGGCACACTTCTTTTATAATTCTTTCTAGACATATATGGGCAACTATTTTAAAGCACAAAGCGTCTATGGAATAAACCAAACTTTTTTTTGTATGAAAGAGCGCCTTTACTATATCGACTGGCTCAGAGTACTTGCTTTTATGACCTTAATTGTATTTCATTGTGCAATTCCTTTTGTGGAAGGTTATAATTGGGAAATCAACAATGTGGAAGAATCTCCGGGGATTACCAGGGTAGTGTGGTGGGTACATCAATGGCGTTTACCACTCTTATTCTTTATTTCCGGGGTGGGGGGACACTTTTTGCTTAGAAAACGATCGGTAGCTGCTTTTTTCGGAGAGCGATTTGTACGACTGTTTATACCATTGGCCTTTGGGATTAAATTATTTTAAGGCTTAGCTGTCTATCTGCTTGCAGCAATTAATCCTGTCTTTGGTAAATGAAAAAATCTGCAAATGATGTTTTCTTCCCGTCTCCGTTAAATGGATACTTATTTGGAATATGTTCTAGTAATGTAAAGTCCTCGCGGTTTTTGTCTACCCAATCTGTAAATTTTCTATGTTTTACATGAACAGCACTTGAACTATTCTCATTTGTGTTTGAAGAATAGATTATAACATATTTATTTGAAGCTTCAAACAAGGTATTCATGTAAGTTAAATAGGTTTGTTCCTCAACTAAGTGATAAATAACATCCAGACTCATAGTTAATTCTGCCTTTGCATTGTTGTACAGATGCATTGGTTTAAAACTTTTTGTATCATCATTCTTGTACATTTCTGTACACAGTTGAACGGCTTTTTCACTAACATCATAGCCTAAATAACTTTTGGTTTTTAAATATTTCAATTGATTCCCATCCCCGGATCCGAATTCTATTACAGTTGCAATTTTTTTGTTATCAATAAAACTATTAATTATTTCTCCTTTAAACTTAGCCAAGTTATTATAAGAGCCGGCTCCTGAATTACCACCAACTTTGTAGCGTTCTTCCCAATATTCACCTGAGGTATTAAAATCCTTAGGTCGTTTAGTCTTTCTAAATTTTTTGATTAAATTATTCATCCATGGAATTCTACTAACCAGCTTTTTCATTGCATTTCAAATTAGATTCTTTTATTTCCTGTTTCTAATCATATAAAAGGTATTAACACCGCAGTTAGGTACCAATAACCACTTTCTCAACAGCGCTAAGCTAATGATTATTTATGTTTTTTATTGCTTTGTTTACAAAGGGAAATACTATCGGAAACTGTTTGGAAAAGGTCAAAGTTTTGGGTTACATTCGCCAATAGAAGGGAGGGTTTTTAATTCACATCAACGATTAACAAACGACCAACATGCCTAAATCCTTGCCTGATACGTAAACAAATTATAATACCGCCCCTCTTTTGCAATCAACTCCTCATGGGTGCCTTGCTCTGCAATGCGGCCGTTTTCAATCACCAAAATTTGGTCGGCTTTTCTAATCGTACTCAATCGGTGGGCAATCACAAAAGTGGTACGCCCTTTGGTCAATGTTGCCAAACTTTTTTGAATCAAAGCTTCGCTCTCCGTATCCAAATTGGAGGTGGCTTCATCCAAAATCAATACTTTGGGGTTGGCTAAAATAGCCCGTGCAATTGCAATACGCTGTCGTTGTCCGCCGGAGAGTTTTACACCCCGTTCCCCGATTAAGGTTTCCAGACCGCTTTCAAAACGGTCTGTAAATTCATTCACATAGGCCGCTTTTACAGCATTTTGTAATTCTGTATCTGTAGCGTTGGGTCTAGGAAATAGAATATTTTCTTTAATAGTGCCTTCAAATAAGAACTCATCCTGCAACACCACCCCTAAATATTTGCGGTAACTGGGCAGGTTTACTTTGGACAAATCTTTTCCATCGACCGTGATGGTACCGGATTGGGGTGTTAAAAAAGTAGCGGCTAAGCCGGCAATGGTCGATTTTCCGGAACCAGAACTTCCCACTAATGCGACGACATCTCCAGAATTTACTGTAAAACTAATGTTGTGCAGCACTTCTTTATTTTCCTCGTAGGCAAAGGAAACATTGGTAAAGGCAATATTGCCCTCAATTTCGTCCAGAATGATGGTTCTATCCGCTTCATTGACCTCAGGAGTCATGTTCATCAATTCTTCGGTACGATCTAGTCCTGCCAAAGCTTCTGTAAGTTGACTCCCAATATTGCTCATCTGCACAATGGGAGCAATCATCAATCCTAATAAAAAGGTAAATGATAAAAATTCCCCTATGGTCAACTGGTCCATCAT
>CAYTDS010000068.1:0-10315 GCA_964436555.1 uncultured Flavobacteriaceae bacterium
GTACTATTAATTAAAACTTATGGGAAATTTTACCGATTACGAGATGCATATGGCAAAGGCTATAGACTGGGCATGGGAAATTCTGCCTAATTTACTGCTTTCGGTTATTATATTATTTGTTGGTCTTTGGGTCGTTCGATTCATTAACAGTATGGTCAAAAAGTTTTTTTTAAAGAAGGACTACGATGCTACTTTAGGGACCTTTTTACAAAGTTTCATCAGTATTGCTTTAAAAGTGCTACTATTTGTTCTCTTAGTTACCCAATTGGGGGTAAAATCTTCCTCTTTGGTAGCCATCATTGGTGCGGCCGGATTAGCGGTTGGATTGGCCTTGCAAGGATCTTTGGCTAATTTTGCAGGAGGTGTGCTTATCTTACTTTTTAAACCCTTCAAAGTAGGCGATTTTATTTCCGCCCAAGGGATAGATGGCACAGTAAAGGAAATAACCATTTTCACCACCAAAATAAGTACGTTTGGCAATCAATTAGCCATTGTTCCCAATGGCCAGCTATCCAATAACAATATCATTAATTTTAATACCCAAGAAATAAGAAGGGATAGAATTGTTGTTGGAATTAGTTACAGTTCTAATATTAAGTTGGCAAAAGATATTTTGCTCCAGATTTGTAATGAGTGTGAGAACATCCTTAAAGAACCCATTCCTGAAGTTTTTGTAGAAGCTTTAAATGACAGTTCCGTAGATTTACAACTGCGGTTTTGGGCAAGAAACGAGGTGTTTTGGCCGGCCCATTTTTATGTTTTGGAAGAGTTAAAATATAGATTTGATGCTCAAGGTATTGAAATTCCTTTCCCGCAAAGGGTTGTGCATATGGAGAGTAAATAAGATTATGAAGACATCGAAATCCTTGGGTTGCCTTAAAAAAAACAGTACAATTTCAACTTAGCCTGTAAGAATATCATTTTGAGCTTAAAAGAGGCATAAACCACTCCAATGGATTAGCAAGTCTTAAACCTAAAACCAAGTCTCCTCAGGACAAAGCGCCAAAGTAGTAAAAAGTAACCCTAAGCAGTTTCCTATTCCAGATTGGCCATGCTTTTGAGAACTAAAACTAAAATAACCACAATTACATTCTGGGATGTTAACAGTAAAAACCAATAATCGGCCACTATTCCCCGCTGACTTTAACAACCCCGTTTTTTTTTAAGGAAGACCCCCTAAGGATCAGCTTGGGCTGCAAAACTGTTTTCTCTGCGACAAAGGGTTTGCCAGACTTCATCTTGATCATCTCTAAGAACATTTCGGCAGCACGCCTCCCCATCTCTATCGGAAATTGCTCAACTGAGGATAACCCCGGTTCTGTAAACGAAGTAAAGGGCTCATTGCTAAAACCTACAATAGCTACCCGTCCAGGGACAGGTATCCGGTTCTCCTTTAAAACCTGCATGGCACCCATTGCCGCATAATCGCTTGCCGAAAAAATAGCATCTGGTAAATTACCTTTTTTGAGTAGTTCATTCATACAATGTATGCCATCTTCCAGTTGCAATTGGCTCTTGACTACCATAGTTTCTTCAAAAGGTATCGCATGCGCCGCTAATGCCTCCTTAAACCCTCTAAGCCTTTCCTTAAATAAGATAATGTTGTTGGTACTGGTAAAATGTACGAGCTTCCTGCATCCCTGTAAAATTAGGTGTTCGGTAGCCATATAGCTGCCTAAAAAGTCATCGATGATAACCTGACTGGTATGTAACTTATCGGAGATCCTATCAAAAAGCACCAAGGGTATACCCTTGGCGATTAACTTTTCAAAATGGCTCACATCGTCCGTATTCTTGCCAATAGAGGCTATAATGCCATCAACTTGTGCATTTAGCAGGACATCAATGGCATCAATCTCCTTTTGGGAATCCTCATAGGATTGACAAACCACAATGCTGTAGTTTGCCTTATTGGCAACTTCTTCAACCCCCCGAACCACCGAAGAAAAAAAAGACCTGTTTATTCTTGGTACCAAAACGGCTATGAGCTGGCTCTTGCCACTTCTCAGGGCACTCGCTATCCTATTGGGTTGGTATTTTAAACTTTCCGCAACTTCAAGTACTGCCTTTTTAGTGACCGAACTTATTCTGGGATCGTTCTTAAGAGCCCTTGATACCGTGGATGGCGTAATACCTAGTAGGGATGCAATATCCACAATGGTCACTTTTTTAAACTTCATTTCAAGAAGGACAATTTTATGCTAATGTAAACCATATTTAAAATTGTACAAACGTTTGTACAAAATAAATTCAAGAAATTTAAGGATTATTTTTGTTGTATATTACAATATATGTAATTTATAATATAATATTTTACGTAAAATGCTAAAATATACTTTAAAATTTGCTTCTTAAATATTTTTGTTATAAATATGCAAACGTTTGCACTGTAACTCAAATAGTCATAATACTAACTCAAAAAACCAATACATGAAACTGACTCTGTACTTCCAACTGAGAAAAGCCATAGCCTTTCTACTGCTAATGTCTTGTAACTTATCGCTTTTTGCCTTTAACAACAGCAGTAGAATGTACATGCAACAATCCAACGCATCCTTTAGCGGAAAAGTAGTAGATGAAAATGGGGGTGCCTTGCCCGGTGCCTCTGTTTTCGTTGCCTCCTTGAACCTAGGTGTTGCCACGGATTTAAATGGCCTGTTCAATGTCCCTAAAATCCCTCAGGGCACCTATACCCTAACAATTTCCTATTTAGGGTACGAACCTTATGAGCAACAAATTGAGTTGGATGGCGATTTACATCTATTGCTGGGAATCATAGAACTGGTACCGCAAGTCAACCAACTGGGATCAGTTACCGTTACGGCCAGTTTGGAAGGCCAACAAAAAGCTTTGAATCAGCAGCGAACTGCTGATAATATAAAATCCATTGTTTCCGCAGATTTAATAGGTAGATTCCCGGATATCAACGTAGGTGAGGCCATGCAGCGAGTATCGGGAGTGTCTATAGGCAGGAACAATGGTGAGGGTAGTACGGTCCGCATCAGGGGAACCCCCTCCAACTTTACCACAGTTTCCATAAACGGAGAACAAATACCTACCACGAATGAGGGCGGTGGAAGAGCCGAAAGTTTGGATTTAATCGCCGCAGACCAGTTGGCATCCATGGAAGTGAGCAAAGCCATCACCCCGGATATGGATGGGGATGCCGTAGGCGGTGCCATTAACTTGATTACCCCAACTGCTGCAAGTAGCAAGGCAAGGGTAAGTGGTTCCTTAGGTGGAGGTTACAATAACCTTTTCGGAAGGGGAAGCCAAGTTTACAGGCTAAAATTTGATAAACGAACATCCGACGATAAATTTGGGATTCTAGTTGGGGGAAGTTTTTATAACACGGTAAATGGTGAGGAACGCTTTGAGGCGGCCTATAGGGAGCGTAGGATAGGCGCTAGCGATGATCCCAACGCCTTCATGGCAAACGTCATAGACGATTATAGGTTAAGACCACTGGAAAATGAACGCACCAGAGTTGGGGTCAATGCCACATTTGACTATAAATTCAACGAAAATTCCAACTTTGTGGTCAAGGCGATTTATAATAAGCTTGAAGATGTCTCCTTGAGAAGGAGAACCCGGTTCAGACCCAGAAATAACTATCAGGATCCATTAAATCCAAACTTGGTTGGCTCGGTCAATAATAGTGACGTGCGCATACGAAGGGACATCAATGATAGGGTTATAGATAGGGAGAACATAACGCTCACCTTTGAGGGAGAACATTTGCTCTTTAATTTCGCTAAAATTGACTACGCCTACAACTTTACAAGGTCGGAAAGACAGTTGTTCAGCGATCGCTTTGTCTTTGAGGCCAGGGGGCTAAGCTATGATCTGCAGCGGGACGGTGACTTTGTGCTATTCAATTCCCCGGGATTTGACCAAGAAAACCTTTCCTTATACACCTTTAGCGGATTTCAACAAGACCTTCCGATATTAAATCGAGGGGACAACCAAGTAGTACGATTAAATTTAACTTTCCCATTAACCCTTGGCAATGCAATTGGAGAGATAAAAACAGGGGGCAAACTACGCTTTCTGGATAATCTAAGAAGAAGGAACACCGTAGAATACGGCAATTTTCTAGGGCCGTACAATTTATCCCAAATCGAAGATGGCAACCAAAGCTCCATATTCGATGGGCGATACGCTACAGGGGGATTCCCCAGCCCTGAAAGAGCTATGCGGCATTTTATGGACAACGCAGGGGCCTATGTATTTGACACCGCCAGCAGTAAAATAAACAATGATAGTTTTTTCTTTGATGCCAGTGAAAATGTGTCTGCCGCATTCATTCAAGGCAAACTCCAATTTGACCGTTTCAGGGTGCTGGCCGGTGTTCGTTATGAACATACAGATGTAACCTATGATGCTTTGGAATTGGATGCACCCGGAGGTGATGACCAAGTGGTTACCTCCGCTCCCATCACAGGCTTTAACGACTACGACTTTCTACTTCCCATGGTACACCTTAAATACGAATTGAACAATAGCTCCAATCTCCGTTTTGCCTATACCAAATCCTTTGCGCGGCCGGAGTTGCAAGATGTGGTACCCACGCAAAACATAAATTTTGCAGATCAGATCATACAAAGGGGCAATGCGTCTTTGATACCTGCAACGGCAAATAATCTTGATGTCCTTTTCGAATCGTATTTAAAGGGGGCAGGCGTGGTTTCCGGTGGACTTTTCTACAAAAAAATAGATAATTTCATATTCAATCAGATCAGGGACATAACCGAAGGTAATTTCGAAGGTTTCCGGCAATTTTCTGCCGTAAACGGTGATGTAGCAACTATTTTGGGAGCAGAATTCAATTTCTCCAAAAAACTGGATTTTTTGCCGGGCTTCCTTTCCGGTTTAAGTGTTTTTATGAACTATACCTATACCCAATCCGATAGTAGTTTTGAATTTTTGGATGATAGTGGGAATACCTTTATCAGGGAAGATGTTCCCTTTGTAGGGCAGGCCGACCATATCTGGAACGCGGCATTGGCTTATGATTTGGGTGGATTTTCGATTAGGACTTCCCTGAATTACAACGGAAGGGCACTTTCCAGTTTTGCAGACAATCCCGAATTGGACTTCTTTTTGGAAGAGCGCTATCAATTGGACATCAACGCCTCGCAAAAGATCAACAAAAACCTTACGGTTTTCGCGGAATTTGTGAACCTCACCAATGATCCAGTCATCCAATTCCAATCCATTCGAAGCCAAATAACCAATTATGAGATTTATGATTGGTCCGCCCGGTTCGGCATTAACTTTAAATTTTAGAAATCATGAAAAAATATCTTAGTACCTCCTACAATGTTCTTTTACTCGCAATATCCCTTTTGCTACTGGGTTCCTGCCAATCGGATGATGCCGAGGTAGAGCCCCCGTTTTACAATGTTCCGGAGATAAGTTTGAACGTGGAATCCGGTAACTATAGAGTGGAACAGACCATAAGGCTAAACGTTACGCTTTTGGCGCAGGGCTTGTTAGAGGACTTCTCCGTGAGTTTGGATGGTGCAATCCTTCAAAGCAAATCTTATGGGAATTTGGGCCAGGACACTTTTTTGTTTGAGTTGGTGGTGCCCGAGGCATGGTTGGGAACTTCCAGAACGCTTGTTTTTACCCTTGGGGATGGACAAGGGCAAACAGTAACCAAAAACTTTGTTGCCACTATCTCCGAAATAGCCCCACTTTACGACATAGAGGACGTACAGATTAACGGAACACCCTTTAAACAAATTACGGGCACCGTAAATTTTGATGAATTTTTGGATAACGAAAATTTATGGCTATTAAACGGCCCTGTCCTTGTTGATGATATAACAACTTTGACCATTGAAGAAGGAACCGCTATCTACGCCTTAGATTCGGGAACCAGATTGGATGTGCAGATCGGGGGCCTTATCATAGCCGAAGGCTCAGCGACCGACCCCATTGTTTTAAATAGCCTAAAAGCGGCACCTGGACAGGAAGGCAATCCCGCAAGCGGCGATTGGGAAGGTTTGGTACTCCGGGGCAACGATACGCCAGAAGGAAACTCCGGTACGCTAAAATATGTACGAATTGAGAATGCTGGTGGCGGGGGTAATGAAGCCTTACAACTGAGGCAAGTTGGAGGGCAAACCATGATAGATTTTCTACAAACCTACAATTCTGGGGATACCGGCATCCGTATGCGGGGAGGTTATGTTAATTTAAAGCATATTGTATCTACCAAACCTAGTGCAATTGGATTGCGATTTAGTGATGGGTGGCAAGGAAACGGCCAATTTTGGGTAATAGTTTCCGATGTGGAGGATGATCTCGGCATCAATGGCCGGGATACGGAATCGTCTCCAAGAACATCCAATACCATTTTGTCGAACATTACGGTAGTCGGTCCAAACATAGTTGGTAGTGGCCCCGGTTCAGGTGAAGGGGTACAGATTAGGGATGGTGCAGTTGGGCAATTTTACAATACCGCAGTATCTGGTTTCAACGTTTCTTTTAGAAACAGGACAGGCACCATGACCATAAAAAATTCAGCCGCCTTTAATAACGGATCTGCTGGAGATGCCGGTAGCCTGCATAGCAGCGTTCGGGATGATTTTAGGCTGGCCGAAAACAACAACACGGAAACTGCTTTCGATTTTACAGCAATCTATGTGGGTAGCTCATCGGCCAACTCCTCCAACGCCTCTTTATTGGGCGGCTTTTTCGATGCGGTTGATTTTGTAGGGGCAGTTCCATTGGAAAATGATTGGACCGCAGGGTGGACACGGAATTTAGATGGCACCCTAAGGGAATAATAATTTGTTTGAGTTAGTTAGTTTAGTTACGATGCCGCGTAATTACCTTTATGTGGCAACAGTTGCAAAACAGCCCTTTAAAAGGGCTGTTTTTCTTCTAAACCTATCAAAATCAGAAATAACCGATAACGATGAAAAAAAGATTTACGAGTGCCATCGGTACTGATTATTTTAAAAAAGCTGCTCAAAACTACTAAACTATTGTTCTTTTTTTGTATTCTTAAGGCTATACCAAGTTACAAAGACAAAAATAATTCACCAAACTAGGAAATACGTGTTAAAATATTCAAGTCTTGTTCTTCTTCCCTTTTTTTTGATATGCTGTAAAGCTGTTCAAGAAAAGGACAAATTTACTTTGGACATTGCAAAATCCAATATCCATTCCGCATGGATGGAAACCTGTCCGGAAATCCTAAAATCCCTAAAGATACCCATCTTCAAGGATACACTGGTTCTTTTGCGGGATACCACGGATTTTCGCAATCTACTGAACGAAAGCATTGAGAGGCTTTCCCAAAAAGGTGGAGGTACTATTATGGTCCCTGCCGGTATCTATCGCGTAAAAGGAAGTATTTTTCTAAAATCCAATATCCATTTAAACCTTTCCGAAGGTTGCACATTATTGTTTTCCCCAAAGCCAGAAGACTATCTACCTGTTGTAAAAACAAAATGGGAGGGCACTTTTTGTATGAACTATGCCCCTTTGATCTATGCCCACAAGGCAAGTAATATAGCCCTTACCGGTAAAGGCGTAATTGACGGGCAAGCCGAAATGATATGGCACTCTTGGAAAGAGCTGCAATCAAAAGACCAAGCATTGCTCCGCCAAATGGGTAATGACCAAATCCCTATTGACAAACGCGTTTTTGGCATGGGACATTTTCTGCGTCCTTCGGGGATACAGTTTATAGGCTGCAATTCTATTTTATTAGAGGATTTTACCATAAAAGGATCCCCGTTTTGGACCATTCACCCCGTACTGAGCCAAAACATTACGGCAAGAAGGTTACAAATCCTATCAGGAACTACCAACGATGATGGTTTTGACCCTGAAAATTGTTCCAATGTACTTATAGAAAATTGTTTTTTTGACACGCAAGATGACTGCATCGCCATTAAAGCCGGAAGGGACCAAGACGGCTGGCTGTATCCGCCATCGGAAAATATTATCATACGAAACAATACCTTCAAAACCAAAGTGGGCAGCGGCTTTTGTATTGGTTCGGAGATGTCGGGTGGTGTCCGTAATATATTTATGGAAAATTGTAGCTTGCAGCATAGCGAAAAACATGCTTTTCAATTTAAAAGCAATCCAGATCGGGGAGGGTACATTGAACAGGTATTTATACGTGATATTAAAATTGGGAAAGTGGCTCTGGGCTTTGAATTTTCCTCGGACTACAAAGGGTGGCGGGGCAATACCCATTTTAGTCGTTACCGTGGTTTTTATATTCAGGATATCCAATTCCTAGAGGTAGACAAAACAGCGATCTTGTTAAAAGGCAGGGAAGAAATGCCCATAGACCATATTTTTTTTCAAAACGTTCGGTTCCAAAAAGCAAAGGTTCCGCTTGCATTGAAATATGCACAAAATGTACTCTTTGACGAAGTGGAAGTAAATGGAAAAATAATTTCGCCCTGAAAACATGGGCAACCTGAAATAACTAAATTCAAGTCACATTTTGATGGACAAAAGTAAAAATCACAAAATTCAAGGGTATTGGTCTAAAGTCGGATAATGAAGTTTTCTTAGGGCTTAAAAGTGCTGCCATCCCACGGCTATACATAAGATTACCCATGCTCTTCATGTAGGACTTTGGCCAAGGAAACCAAGCACTAATTTTAACACCAAGGAAACCAAAAATAATAGCAAATTATAAAAAAGTATGATGAATAGGGCGCAATTTATAAAGGGAAGTTTATTTGGCTCTTTGAGCCTGGGCGCATTAGGAACGAGTAACTTGGTTGCCCAAAACCACAGGCTGAAAACAGAGAGCTCCGGGATAAAAGTAACGGATGTGAAAATTTATATCCACAAAAAGGCCTTGTTTGTAAAAATTGAAACCGATGCCGGCATAAGTGGTTGGGGTGAAGGCGATCATGACAACACTGCCGTTGTGGCAAAGGCCATAGAAAAACTCGCAAAACCTATTGTACTGGGACAAGATCCATTTGAAAGCGAATATATATGGCACCAGATTCTTTACCAAGGTGAGGATCTTGGGCTTTCCGGTTTGTCCACAGGGGCATTGGCCGGGGTAGATAATGCGCTCTGGGATCTCAAGGGAAAAATACTCGGGGTGCCCACGTATAAACTCCTAGGGGGCTGTAATGTAGAAAAAATTAAAGTTTACGGTAGTTTTGGAATTGGAGAGGGTGTCAAAAGAATGAGTTCGGATATGGCTGCCCATACGGCAGCCGACTTTGTGTCCAAAGGATATGATACCGTAAAACTGCGAATGCAGCTTAGGGTGCTTAACAGAAACCCGGAACCCGACCCTACGGAAGAATATGTAAAAGCAGTTCGCAAAGCTATCGGGGACAACATTTCCCTTTTTGTAGACTTCAACAACGGGTACACCCCAGGTAAGGCCATAGAACTTATTAAAAAGTTGGAAGAAAAATACAATGTGGTGTTGGTAGAAGAGCCGGTACATTACCATGATTATGAAGGTTTAAGACAGTGTGTAATGGCCAGTTCCATACGTATCGCCGCTGGTGAACATGAATTTAACCGTTGGGATTTTAAAGATCTTATAACCAAAGGCATGGCCGATGTCATAAACTTAGACGTGATTAAGGGTGGTGGTATAAGCGAAATGAAAAAAGCCTCGGTGCTGGCGCAGACTTTTGAAAGGGAAGTAATGTTCCACAATGCAAGGCCTACGTTGGGTACTGCCGCAACCTTACAACTTGTGGCCACGATTTTCAATCCTGCACGCATCCAAGAATGGGGGGGCGAACGAGAGGAGATGGGGCTTTGGCCGTTGTTTGAACACAGGTTTAGGTTTGAAAATGGCTATCTTTTTGTTCCTGATAGCCCTGGAATTGGTCTTGCAGTGAATGAAAAGGAAATGAAACGGTTTTTGGTTAATTAAGACAGATGACTCGGGCACTATCAAAAAAAATAGGCGTACTACTAGGCCCTTGCCTATTTATTGGTATACTGCTTTTGTACAATCCAGAAGGACTTTCACAATCTGCGATAGCCGTTTTGGCAACAACCATTTGGATGTCCGTCTGGTGGATTTCGGAAGCAGTCCCCATTGCCGTAACAGCCTTATTGCCCATTGTACTTTTCCCATTGACGGGAGCTTTGGATATAGAAACAACCACCGCAAGTTTTGGACATAAATATGTTTTCCTTTTTATCGGTGGGTTTATGCTTGCCATAGCTATAGAAAAATGGGATCTACATAAACGTATAGCACTAAACATCATAAACTTGATCGGCACGAGTATCCAAAGGATTATATTGGGGTTTATGGCGGCTACTGCATTCTTGTCCATGTGGATTT
>CAYTDS010000069.1:0-10255 GCA_964436555.1 uncultured Flavobacteriaceae bacterium
CTATTTTAAGGGGTGTTTTCAAACAATATTCCAAAACTTCTGTACACTTTGTTATCGTTATCAATAAGTACTACCTCGGTCCCAGCCAATTGATTTATTAAGGATAAACCCAAATCTTTTCCTAAAACATATATTGCCGTTGAAAGCGCATCACAGAACTCTGCGTTTTTACCAAAAATGGAAACACTTCTAATACCATTGGCTGGATAACCTGTTCTTGGGTCTAAAATATTTGTGTATTTTTTATCTTTGAAACTAATAAATTCTTCCCTGTTGCCAGCAGTAGCCGAGGACGACTCTACAATAGGCAACCACGAAAATATATTGGCAGTATTCATAGGATTGGCTACGCCCAATAACCATTTTTCTCCTGTTGCTTTTGTTCCCCAAGTTGTTAGTGTACCCGATGAATTTATAACTCCTGCCCTGACCTCTTTGGATACAATAAGTTCTTTAGCTTTATCTATAGCATAGCCTTTAGCAATGGCATCAAAACTTATTTTCATTCCCTTTTCCAAAAGAAAAACAGTACTTTCTTTCTCATCGAGAATAATTTTATTGTAACCTATCTTGTTTATTGCTTGTTTAATATCGGCTTCAGATGGTAAATAACTCATAGAGCCATCAAATTTCCATAACTCGTGCAACGGGGCGTAAGTAATATCAAAAGCACCACTTGTGATCTCAGAAATTTGTTTGGAGCGAGCTATAAGTTTAAATAGGTCTGAACTTACTTTAACCGGTTTAATTCCTGCATTTTTATTAATAAGGAATGTCTCTGAGTCTTCATCTACGGAGCTTAATAGTTTTTCAATACGTCGTATTTCCGCAGCAATCTCTTCAATATTAATATATCCTATTTCTTCGTTTACAGTAACTACGGTAATATCAAATTCGCTACCCATAAGTTTTAGCGTACGCTTTACACTCACAAACCCATTCTCTTGCCCAAAAGAAATATAGGCACATAGGCAAATAGATATAAAAGCTAAAAGCTTCACTTGATTAAAGAATTTAAATGCGCTATATAGTTTGCAGGGGTGCCTTTTTTAAAACCTGTAGTACCTAAAACGTTCTGATTTTTGTTTAGGATAACAACAAGTGGAAAGTAGCCTTTTGGGTTAAATTTTTCAGCTAGAGCTTTATTCTCTCTTACCTTGGACTCTTCTAAAGCATTACTCTTTTTCCTAGGAAAATCGGCTTTATATAAAACATAATGCTCTCTTGCATAGTTTTGAAACTCTTTGGACTGCCAGATTCTTTTATCCAAGCTTATGCAGGGACCACACCAATCCGACCCGGAAAAAATCAATACTATTGGTTTGTCTAAACGTTTGGCATTGGACAAAGCTTCATCAAAACTACCGTTCCAATCCTGTCCATAAGTACAGAGAGATATACAATAACACAGGAATACAACTAAATATTTCATGGTTAGAACTTTAAATACTGTACCTAATTATTCAAAAACCCTAAGGATAGTACCATTAAGTTCTGTTTGAAATATTTTTAAAGGTTCTGCAGGTTTGTTTACTCCACCCGTAGGTTGATTTAAAGGTGTCCCTGTTTGCCCGAAGCGGGATCCATGCACATCACAGAAAAAAATACCGCCACTATTACTAGTAAAACGAACTTGGTCATAGGCTTCATGGCTACATACCTGACTTGCAGCAATAAAATTACCTTCCAGATTTTTGGCAACAACCACTAAGTTTTTTAGTATAAAACTACCATTGTTCTGTAATTTGGAACCTTCAGCAGAGTTTAAATCTATTGTAAAATCTACACCTGTGGGTACCTCCGCTATATTTCCGGGCTCATCACTTTTTGAGCATCCATTTAAACAGGGAAATGTTAATGCAAAGGCCGCACCGGCACCTAAACTTCTTAAAAATTGTTTTCTTTCCATAGCTTTGGATTTATACTAAGGACAACGTGAGAATTGAAGTATTCGTATGCATTAATATTCAAAGGTGCCAAACTCGCTTTTTATGGTGAGCCTTTTGCCAACGCTTTGGTTGACTTTTCCAATTATTTTCGCCTCAACCCCAAAACTCCGGGCTATGGTAATCAATTCTTGAGCAATAGATTTCTCCACATAAAACTCAAGGCGGTGACCGCAATTAAAAACTTGGTACATTTCTTTCCAATCCGTACCCGACTGCTCCTGAATAAGCTTAAAAAGAGGTGGCACAGGAAACAAACTATCTTTTATAATATGTAAATTATCCACAAAATGCAAAATTTTGGTTTGAGCTCCTCCACTGCAGTGCACCATACCATGAATCTCCGTCGCAGTAAATCGTTGTAAAATCTTTTTTACAATTGGGGCGTAGGTTCTTGTAGGTGATAAAACCAATTTACCAGCATCTAATGGCGATTCTAAAACAGTATCAGTTAGTTTTTTATTTCCAATATAGACCAGATTCTCCGGTACGGATGAATCAAAACTTTCGGGATATTTTTGAGCTATATACTTTGAAAAAACATCATGCCTTGCTGAGGTAAGTCCATTACTGCCCATACCGCCGTTGTACTCAGTTTCATAGGTAGCTTGTCCATAAGAGGCCAGCCCTACAATAACATCACCTTCATGGATATTTGCATTGTCTATTACATCTGTTCGTTTTATTCTGGCCATAACCGTAGAATCTACAATAATGGTCCGGACTAAATCACCTACATCTGCTGTTTCTCCCCCGGTAGAATATATATTGATGCCGTGTTTCTTTAATTCCGCAATAAGTTCCTCGGTACCCCTTATAATGGCTGCAATCACTTCCCCGGGAATATTGTTTTTATTTCGACCAATAGTTGATGATAGCATAATATTATCGACAGCCCCAACACAAATAAGGTCATCAATATTCATAATCAACGCATCCTGAGCAATTCCCTTCCAAACAGACAGGTCTCCCGTTTCTTTCCAATATACATAGGCCAATGAAGATTTAGTACCGGCTCCATCTGCATGCATTACCAAACAATACGCTTCATCATTTGTCAGATAATCCGGTACAATTTTGCAAAACGCTTTTGGAAATAGCCCCTTTTCCAAATTTTTAATCGCATTGTGTACATCCTCCTTAGATGCTGAAACCCCTCTCTGATTATATCTTTCGCTATTAGATGAACTCATTATTATTTATTTGTGACAAAAATAGCGGAATCCATAAAAAAAGCCCTCACTTTGAGGACTTTTAAATTTTGGAAAAGTTACTTTCTGTTCAGCTGTTTAGATTGAAGCTGGTAGCTACTTAATCAATAAAATTTCCCTGTACTTGGTTAACGGCCATAATTGGTTGTCTACTAATTGCTCTAATTTATCACTATGGTAGCGAATTTGGTCAAAGTAGGGTTTTACATTGTCGCAGTATGCAAATGCCTTTTTATGGGTATCTTGTAAAGCATTTGCACTTTTTCGGGCATCTGTCATCGCATCTGTTTTCTTTTTAATTTCTCCGATATGCTCTCCAATTTGTTCAATAATTCCCAATTGCGCGTCGGATAACTTCTTGTAAGCGGCACCATAAATATCTTTTAAACCATTTACATTGATTATCAATTGGTTTTGGTAAGTGACAGCAGCCGGAATAATATGATTATAAACAAGTTCATTAAACACCCTGCCCTCAATCTGAACCTGAAAAATATATGTTTCTAGTTCGACCTCTTGTCGCGCAGTAACTTCTACCTCGCTCATTACTTTCATCGATTTAAAAAGTAATAGACTTTCTTTAGAGGTTAACACTTGAAGGGCTTCCGGGGTATTTTTGTTGTTGCTTAACTTTCTGCGTTTAGCCTCCTTTTCCCAATCTTCACTGTAACCATCGCCCTCAAACCGAATTCTTTTACACGTTTTTATATACTCTCGCAGCACATTAAAAATGGCTTCATCTTTTTTAAGATTTTTCTTGTCTATGAGCGAATCCACCTCTTTTTTAAACGCAAAAAGCTGCCTGGCAACAATGGTATTTAAAACCGTCATAGGCTTAGCGCAATTTGTTTTGGAGCCTACACCCCGCATTTCAAACTTATTTCCTGTAAAGGCAAAGGGAGAAGTACGGTTCCTATCAGTATTGTCTTGTAAAATTTCAGGAATCTTACCAACTACATTCAACTTTAATTCTGTTTTTTCTTCCGGTGATAATTTTCCGTGTGATACACCTTCAAGTTCATCCAAAACGCTGCTCAGTTGCTTTCCTATGAAAATAGAAATGATCGCAGGAGGGGCTTCATTTGCACCAAGTCTATAGTCATTACTTGCAGATGCAATTGAAGAACGTAGCAATTCCTCATAGGTATCTACTGCCTTTATTGTATTCACAAAAAAGGTCAGAAATTGAAGATTTTTCATAGGTGTAGATCCGGGACTTAATAAATTCACCCCAGTATCAGTCGCCAAAGACCAATTGTTATGTTTTCCGGAACCATTGATGTCTGCGAATGGCTTTTCATGAAAAAGCACTTTAAAATTATGCCTATCCGCAATTTTATCCATGACATCCATAAGGAGGGAATTATGATCTACAGCTAAATTGGCCTCTTCAAAAACGGGTGCCAGCTCAAACTGATTTGGTGCCACCTCATTGTGGCGTGTCTTCACGGGAATGCCCAACTTAGTACACTCTTTTTCCAAGTCGCTCATAAAACTCAGGACACGTCCCGGAATTACTCCGAAATAGTGGTCATCTAACTGCTGCCCTTTTGCAGCTGAATGACCAACCAAAGTGCGACCGGTCATTAGGATATCCGGACGAGAATAGGCCAAGGCCTTGTCCACCAAAAAATATTCTTGCTCCCAACCCAGTGTAGCATTTACTTTTGCGACATTTTTATCAAAATACCGGGCCACTGCCGTGGCCGCTTCATCAATGGCGCTCAAAGCGCGTAATAGTGGTGCTTTATTATCTAAAGCCTCACCGGTATAAGCGACAAAAATGGTAGGAATACATAAAGTGGTGCCGTAAATAAAAGCAGGTGAACTGGGATCCCATGCCGTATAACCTCTGGCCTCAAAAGTATTGCGAATTCCTCCACTCGGAAAACTGGAAGCGTCCGGTTCTTGCTGTACCAACTGCCCGCCTCCAAACTTTTCCAACGCCCTACCATCTGGTAATAAATCGAAAAAAGCGTCGTGTTTTTCGGCAGTAGTTCCCGTAAGCGGCTGAAACCAATGAGTATAGTGGGTAGCTCCCATTGAAATAGCCCAAGTTTTCATAGATTCAGCTACCTGATCTGCAATCTTTCTATCAATTTTAGATCCTGAAAAAATAGCCCCTTTTACACTCTCTAGTGCATCTTTAGTGAGGTATTGTATCATGCGTTCATCATTAAAAACATTGGTGCCAAATAAGGCTGAACGTCTTCCTTTTTCTTCTATGATTATGCGATCTCTTTTCTGACTCTCTGCAATGGCATCAAAACGTATTTTAGACATACTAGTTGCTTGTGATTTAAGGCAATAAAATTAAGGATTTAATAATTAAACGATTTAAAAATATTTATTTTTCAATTAACCCCTAAAATAACAAGGGTAACGAAAATAATATGCATATTTTTTATAAATACCCCTATTAAAATTCATATTATTCAACAAAAAACATATTTTTGCTTGTTTCATAACCGAAAAAATTAACAACCCATATTATGAGTAAAATTAAATTAGAATACATTTGGTTGGACGGTTACTTCCCCACCCAAAACATGAGAAGCAAGACCAAAGTGGTAAACAAATTCAGTGGTAAATTGGAAGATTGCCCTATATGGTCATTTGATGGCAGTTCTACCAGACAGGCAGAAGGTGGTTCATCGGATTGTTTATTAAAGCCCGTGGCTATTTATCCCGATCCTGCAAGAAAGGATGGTTACTTAGTTATGACTGAAGTTTTAAATGCAGATGGAACACCTCATGTATCCAACGGAAGAGCAACAATAGATGATGATGATAATGACTTCTGGTTTGGTTTTGAGCAAGAATATTTTATTATGGATACTGCAACCCAATTGCCTTTGGGCTTCCCTGTTGGTGGTTATCCCGCTCCTCAAGGCTTGTACTACTGCTCTGTTGGAGGAAAAAACACTCACGGTAGAGAATTGGTAGAAGAGCATGCAGATTTATGTATTGCAGCTGGTATTAATTTTGAAGGAATAAATCAAGAAGTAGCATGTGGACAGTGGGAATTTCAGCTTTTCGCCAAAGGAGCTAAACTAGCCGGGGATGAATTATGGGTTGCCAGATACTTGTTAGATAGATTAACCGAACAATATGGCTACTACATTGAATACCATCCTAAACCATTAGGAAAAGATATGGACTGGAATGGTTCAGGGATGCACGCTAACTTCTCAAACAGTACATTGCGTACCGCAGGATCCAAGGAGGTTTATGAGAAAATATGTGAAGCTTTCCGTCCAGTTGTGAAAGAGCACATCGCTGTGTATGGGGAGTTTAATGATCAACGCTTAACCGGTTTACATGAAACCGCTTCTATTCACGATTTTAAATATGGAGTTTCTGATAGAGGTGCTTCTATCCGTATTCCTATAGCTACAGTAGAAAGTGGCTGGAAAGGATGGTTAGAAGACAGGAGACCAGCTTCTAACGGAGATCCGTACAAAATAGCCGGGCGTATCATTAAAACTGTAAAGTCGGCTAAAATATAAGTTGAAATAGTTTAATTGTTGTTATTCTTAAAAAGGTTCTTGAATCATCAAGAACCTTTTTTTATAGCAATAAACTTTACAAGGGGTATTCATATGGTATTCTTGTACTACTTCGCGTCCACATTACAGCTTATTATAAACTATACTATGGTTTAATATGAATCATAAAATGGTATTTTTTGCATAACGCTAAGTCAATATCGTTAAGTTTTTTTTACTGGAAAAAGGGAAATAGGATACAAGGCCTTATCTAGACCCTGCTTTGGTTCCCTGAATGGAAAAAATCCCGTACTACAATGCAACTTTACAAATAAATCTTCCTGTTTTTTAAGAATTTTCAAAAGAATCAACCAAATAACTTCAAAAAAGCAATACTTCATGAATGGTCTTTTTATTGACTAAATAAGTTTTATTTTTACATTAAACTCATTTTAGGTAAACCTCAGTTCCGTAAACAGAACAAGCTATATTGGCAAGGCGGCTTTACTTATTGGGTTATTTTTTTTGATAAGACCAACGCATACGTATGAGCAATAAACTTACTGAAGAACAAAGACTAGCCATACCGGACAACTACAAACATTGGAAAAGATGGGGGCCTTATTTAGCAGAAAGACAATGGGGTACTGTAAGAGAAGATTACAGCGTGCACGGACAAGCATGGGAGTTTGTAGATCATGAAAAGGCTCGCAGTAATGCGTACCGATGGGGAGAGGAAGGTATAGGTGGATTTTGCGATTCCAGGGAAATCTTATGCCTTGCCCCGGCCTTTTGGAATGGCAAGGACACTATTTTAAAGGAACGTTTGTTTGGCCTCACCAACAATCAGGGAAACCATGGAGAAGATGTAAAAGAACTTTATTTTCATCAAGTTTCTACCCCTACCCATTCCTATTGTAAATATTTGTACAAATACCCACAAACTAAATTTCCTTACGAAGAGCTCATTAAGAATAATATCCGTAGTCGGGAAGAAACTGAATATGAACTATTAGACACGGACTGCTTTAAAAACAGCGCCTATTTTGATTGTTACATTGAATATGCCAAAGCAAATGTGGGTGATATACTAATGAAAATTACCGTAATCAACAGAGGAAAGAAGGCGGCAACAATTCATGTACTTCCTCATCTTTGGTTTCGCAACTTTTGGAAACATAATAAACGGTTTAACCGTCCCAGTATTAAGTCAGATTCAAATACTTCTGCCCAATCCAGAAGCACCCGAAACGGTAGGTATTTTTTTTATCATGAAAGCGATGGAAAACAACTATTTTGCGAAAATGAAACCAATAACCAGCTTATTTATGGTGTGCCCAATGATGTAAAATATGTAAAAGACGGGATCAATGATTATGTGGTTCAAGGTAAACCTGCGGTAAACCCTGAAAAAACAGGATCAAAAATGGCGGTTTGGCATACTCTGAAGTTAAAAGCAGGACAGGAAAAAAGCATCAAAGTGCGTTTAAGCAAAAATAAACTGGATAATCCTTGGGCAGATTATGATGCCGTATTTGATCAGCGTATTGAAGAGTGTGAAGCATTTTATAATACAGTTTTACAAAACAGATTACCAAAAGAACAATTCTCCATTGCCAAAAGCGCATTTTCCGGGCTTTTATGGACAAAACAATTTTACTATTACGATGTTTTTAAATGGCTATTTGGCGAACCCAGTGAGGCAGCACCCTATCGTTCAAATCCCCGTAATTACAGTTGGCAACATCTCACTAACCGTCATGTCATTTCAATGCCTGATAAATGGGAATATCCGTGGTATGCTGCATGGGATTTGGCATTTCACATGGTCTCGTTTGTAGCGATAGACCCTTACTTCGCCAAAGAGCAACTGCTTCTAATATTGAAAGAAAGTTATATGCATCCCAATGGCCAAATTCCGGCTTATGAGTGGAATTTTAGCGATGTGAATCCACCGGTGCATTCATGGGCAGTATGGAGCGTTTACGAAAAAGACAAGCTGCGCACAGGCAAAGGAGATGTTGCATTTCTGGAAAAGGCTTTTCAAAAACTTGTTATCAACTTTACTTGGTGGGTAAACCAAAAAGACAAAAACGGAACCGATCTATTTGAGGGCGGATTCTTGGGCTTGGATAATATTGGTGTTTTTGACAGAAATCATATGCCCCCCGGTATTAAAAAAATGCAGCAGGCTGATGCTACAAGCTGGATGGCTATGTTTACCTTAAATATGCTCCGCATGTCTATAGAATTGTCTAAAACTAATAAGGTATATGAGGAATCTGCTGCCAAGTTCTTCAGGCATTTTTTAAATATTGCCTGGGCTATGCACCACATTGGAACAAAAAATATTTCTCTTTGGGATGATACTGATAATTTTTACTATGATGTGGTGGAGATGGCCAATGGCAGTACCGACCGATTAAGAGTACGTTCTTTAGTGGGAATTATTCCCTTATTTGCAGTAGAAATTATCCATAAAGATTTGTTTGAAGAACTTAAAGACTTTAAAGTAAGAGCAGCCGAAATAGTCCGTACACGACCGGATTTGGCTTCACTGATATCCCGTATTGAAGAGACCAATGCTGACGGAAACTATCTTTTTTCCATTATGCGCGCCTTCAGGCTGGAGCATCTTCTTAAATACATGTTAGATGAAAATGAGTTTTTGTCGGATTATGGCATTCGGTCCCTTTCCAAGTACCATGAAAAGCACCCGTTTATCTTTGAACATAATGGGAGACATCAGATTCAATACGAACCCGGAGAGAGTTGCTCTAATATGTTTGGCGGTAACTCTAACTGGAGGGGACCTATATGGATTCCATTAAACTATATGATTATTCAATCTTTGCGAAAGTATTACACCTTCTATGGAGAAAAATATCTTTATGAGTTTCCTACCGGATCTGGAAACAAACTAAATTTAAATGAAATTGCAGATGAATTGTCTAAAAGACTCATCAAACTTTTTGAACGTAATAAATCGGGCAAGTTTCAGTATCATTCAGATGATGCCGATAAACTTTTTACAAAAGACGAGCATTTTAAAGACCTTCATCTTTTTTATGAATTTTTTGACGGCGATACAGGTAGAGGTTTGGGGGCATCGCATCAGACGGGATGGACCGCCCTTATTGCCAATTTGATTATGGAGATGGATAAGACAAAGGTCTAAAAATGGGATTATAGAAGCAGCATAATCTATAGTCATTAAGCAAGATTATTCTCTATTCTATTCCTATTTTCTATCGTTCTAAACCAGGCAGTGGCGTATTCATCCAATACTCATTTTTCATTTCTCCCTCGAAGATAGGTTGAGAAGGGCTGTCTAAGGGAAGGGTTTTGATCATTAGGTCTTTCTCTACCATCAAGTCCGCAACTTGTGTTATTTCTTGGGTGAAAAATTCCCGATATTGGTGTATATATTGCCATTTTCGTTCATCTAGTTTGTTTCCCAAACTGTCTCGTATATTACCATAAGTGTATTCTACCTCAGAAACTTGTAGACTATCTTTTTCCTCGAATAGTTCAGCCAACAATTTCTTTGTCTTGTTCTCCTGTAAATCCGGATTAATTACGAAAACTCGTTGGTTTTCTAAAAAATAAA
>CAYTDS010000070.1:0-7468 GCA_964436555.1 uncultured Flavobacteriaceae bacterium
CAAGTGAATGCCCGGCGACCATATCCGGTCTGAAACTGTTTCCCAAAACTTTACTCAAGATAACGGAATGTAAAAAAATAGCAGGTTGTGTTACTTTGGTCTCCTTTAAGTCTTCAGGAGTTCCCTTAAACATCAAGTCGCTAATGGAAAAACCAAGGATATAATTCGCCTGATGAAACAAGTCCTTTGCCAAGGGATATTTTTCATACAAGTCTAGCCCCATACCCACAAATTGTGCTCCTTGTCCGGGAAATATATATGCATTCATTTTTCAAATTTTTAGTATTCAAAAATAGGGTATTCGGTTAATAGGTTCACAGATACTTTAAAAAAATCGAAAACTTTTTAAGGGAAAGAATTGTATCTATCCCCTTGCGGAGGACAAGTCCTTCTAGCTAAGGTGGGAAACAGGAACTTACATTTTGCTTACTTTTAGGTAGCTCAAAAACCTTATGGTTCTTCCTTAAACCACGCGGAGTATTTAACGTAATTATTTGCAATCCGATCTATTTCTCCGGAACTCAATTCGGGACTAATGTCCTTTAATTTCGTTGCAGGCATTCCTGCGAAAATTGTTCCGGATGGTACGTGGGTTCCTTTGGTAAGGACCGCCCCGGCTGCAATAATACTGTTGCCTTCCACCACGCAGTCATCCATTACAATGCTACCCATGCCAATTAACACGTTGTCATGTATAGTGCAGCCATGCACTATTGCATTGTGGCCTATGGAAACATTATTACCAATTGTGGTGGGTGATTTTTGATACGTACAGTGTATTACTGCACCATCCTGCACATTTACTTTATTGCCCATTTTGATAAAGTGAACATCTCCCCTAAGCACGGCATTGAACCAAATACTGCATTGGTTGCCCATGGTAACTTCACCCACAATAGTCGCATTCTCTGCAATGTAGCAGTCGGCTCCGATTTGTGGTGTTTTTCCGTTGATGGTTTTTATCATTTGTTCAATGTTTAAGGTTTTTGGTTTTTTTTGTTTTCCGACTTTTGATAGTAGACTTTCGTCATATGAAATTATTCAAAGTACGCCAAAAGCTCCTTCTTTTTAGCCGATGATACCAAAAGTTCTTTTCCATTAGAAATGACAACACTGCCCCCCTTTCCTTTTTTATATTTTACAATGGCATCCACATTAACAAGAAACGACTTATGTATCCTTGCAAAAGGAAAACCCACTAAGGCATCTTCAAAATACTTTAGGGTTTTACTGACCAGAATCTTCTGTTTTTCCAAATAGATTTCAGTGTAATTGTCATCTGCTTTGCAATACAAAATTTCCGAAATATTCAACACCTGGAAACCGTCCTGTTGAGGCAGTGTTATTTTACCATCTACCTTATTTAATTTTGATTTTAATATGCGGTCGTCCAACGCATTTTCTTTTTGTCTTATTTCCGATACATAAGTTACAGCTTTTATCAATTCGTCTATGTTGATGGGCTTCATTAAATAATAGGCGGCATGGTTATTTAAAGCCTCCATGGCATACTGATTATAGGCGGTAACAAAAACGGTTTCAAATGTTCGGTTGGGCACTTGATCCAGTAAATCAAACGCATTACCATACGGCATTTCTACATCCAGAAATATCAGATCCAATTCATGGTCTTCTATGAGTTGTAATCCTTCTTTTATGGACGAAGCCTCACCCACCAGCTGTACCTCCGGACAATATTTAGCGATATAATTCCGGAGGATTTCACGACTGTTCGCCTCGTCTTCTACAATAATGGTTTGCAGCTTCATTTTTTTAATTTTAAGTTTTTTTTAAATGCAATACTACCTTAGTTCCACTCCCATCATTTTCCAAATCTGAAATGGCAACCGCTACCTTATCCTTGTACATTGTATTAAGAATAGCTATTCGCTTTTTTATATTTCCCATCCCCTGGGATTTTTGTTTTAACTGATTTGCTGTTTTTAATTCCCCTGATCTAGCTCTACCTATACCATTGTCTAGTATGGTGATGATTACGGTTTCCCTATCCTTTTTTCTCAAATCGATTCTTAGAAACCCTTTGTCCTCTTTGTAACGCAACCCATGCCAAATGGCATTTTCTATATAGGGTTGCAACAACATAGGCGGAATTAGAAACTCATCCATATCAATTTGTTCATCTGCCTGTATCTGATATTCAAACTTTTCCGGAAAACGAGAATGCTCCAGTTTTACATATAGTTCTAACAATTCTAATTCTTTGGAAAGGGGAATAAAATCTTGTTCTGAATTTTCCAGAACAGCCCGCATCAAGGTAGAGAAGTCACTTAAATATCGGTTAGCACTCCGCTCATCACTCTTGGCAATATAATTATTGACAGAATTTAAAGCATTAAAAATAAAATGAGGATTCATTTGAGTTCTAAGCGATTTCAAAGCCAGTAAGTTATTCGCAAATTGCTGTTGCTTACTACTGCGATAAAAGAAGAAAATAGCTATTAGCATTAATATCATCCCCAACAATAAAGAATAGATAATCCATTTTTGTCTTTTACTGTTTTCTTCTACAAGTTGCTGTTCTGTAAGCGCCAGATCATATTTACTTTGAGATAATTGGCGCTCTTGCTCCAAACCGGAAATTCTGTTTTGCGAAGCAGCTATATCCCTATTGAAGCGCGCAGCACGAGATATCTCCTGTTCTTTTCGCACATAAAGTGTGTCTACCACCGCCACATATTTTTGGTATGTTTCCAATGCTTTGGAGAAATCTCCTTTATAGTTATACACTTCGGAAAGCTTACGAGTTGCATCCTTTTGGACTACCAAATCATCATCATTATCTGCTTCCCGAATACTTTGCTCCAAATACGGAATGGCCTCATCTAGTTTATCTTGAGAAATATAGGCATTGGCAATTTTATAATTTATTCGTTGCGCCGTTATGGAATCTTCTTGGGGGGTAGCAACAGTTTTGGGAATGGATGTCTTTGGGAGCTGCTTTAGCTCTTCCAAACTTTTTTTTCGCAATGCTATTTCCGCACCAAAGTCATTTTTCTGATTGTAAAAATCAGCCACCTTTTCTTTTTCCTGTACCGCTCTTTGAGGTGTTTGTTGGCTAGCCAATTCCAGAGAATTATTATAAAAAGTCTGTGCCTCAGAAAGTCTATTGTTCTCTGCATATACATCGGCAATCTTGGAATTTAAATCCGTTATTTTAGGAGTAATCTTATTGATATTTGCAACTTGTAATCCAAATTCATATTGCTCCACAGCCTTTCCTGAATTTCCTAAACCGCGATAGGAATCACCCAAACCCTCATATAGCTGTATCTTTTGAAAAGGAGTAGCTGTTGCATCTTTTAAAACGGATAAAAATAAGGTCTCTGCACTTTTATATTCTTTAGACAGCAGATAGCTATTTCCCAATAGCAAGGATGTTCTTAAGGTTTTGTCGAGACCCAAGGCGTCTTTAAAATTTGAGATTGCCAGATCGTATTGTTTGTAATGGAGATATATTTCGCCCAAGGTGGTATATGAAAGTGCCAATTCCTTTTTATTCCCTCTTGAGCCTAACTGAGCAATGGATTTGGAAATAAAATCGATGCTTTTTTCAATGTTAATTCGCTTATAGTAATTAGCAGAATCCAGATAAATTTGATGAGAAGCAAAGGTCTTTTTAGTTATGCTGCTTTCGGCTTTCGAGGCAGCTCTTTCAGAATAACCTTCCACCAAAACCAGTATCTCTTCATTATTTTTTATGGTATAGCGCAGTGTGCTAAACAAAGGGCTGGAAATAACTAACTCATCACCAACACCAACCTTAATTTTAAATTCGCCTAAGGTATTGGTGAGTGTATAATTCCCGTTGCTGGCATTTATCTCCACTCCTGCCAATGGGCGTAAATTTTCCTTCCCTTTTACAGACCCACTTACTTCAAAGCGTGCATTGTTTTGGGATATTTGAGATGTACCCAAAAAGCCAATCAAAAGCAATAAAATGCTAAAGTATCTCATGAACGCTGTTCTTATTAGAATGGGATAAACTTAGTTGTTTTAAACGATACTAAAAAATTCCTAAAACCGACATTTGACCTTCTAAGAACCTCATTTTCATTATTCACAAACCCAAAAGGATAGTTGCCTCATCCAAATGGAACAATGGCTCATTCCTTATTTTTTTCAAAAAAGTTTGGAAATACTTTTGGCTAATTAGTAATAACAATTAAAACTTAAAATTATGAAAAATGGTAAGCACATAGCATGTTTTGGTATCTTCGCCTTAACAATATCAACAACATTTGGTTGTACTCTTAAAACTAAAGAAAACAGCATTGAACCTATAGTGGTACAAGCTCTGGAAATAGATGATACGTCGGCAGACAATATTGTCAAAATTGCTCTTTTACTGGACACAAGTAACAGTATGGATGGATTGATTAATCAGGCCAAAGCGCAATTATGGGATATCGTAAACAAATTTACCCAAGTAAAGTGCGGGAATGAGACACGGCCCGGCTTACAAATTGCCATTTACCAATATGGCAATGACAGATTAGCATCACAGGAAGGCTATATTCAGCAAGTGCTTGGATTTACAAGCGACTTGGATGAAATTTCCGAAAAATTATTCTCTCTTACTACCTATGGGGGAGAAGAATATTGTGGTCAGGTTATACAAACCTCAATAAATCAAATGGATTGGGGTAAAAATCCGGATAATTTAAAAATGATTTTTATTGCGGGCAACGAGCCATTTACGCAAGGCAAAGTCAATTACAAAGATGCTGTAGCAAATGCCAAAGAAAGGGGTATTATTGTAAATACCATTTTTTGCGGGAGCTATGAGCATGGGGTAGCCACAGATTGGAAGAATGGTGCCGTTCTCACCGGAGGAGAATATATGGCAATTGACCATAACCGCCATGTGGTACAACTAGTAACCCCATATGATGATGTTATTATTAAATTGAATTCAAAATTGAATTCCACTTATATTTCTTATGGCTCTTTGGGTGCTGCCAAAATGGAGTTGCAATCGGCTCAGGATAGCAACGCAAGGGAAATGGAAGATGTAGTTGCGGTTAAAAGAGCGGTTAGTAAAAGCTCTCACTTGTACAGCAATTCTTCTTGGGATTTGGTAGATGCATCCGGAGATAAAGATTTTGATGTTTCCAAATTAAAAAAGGAACAATTACCGGCTGAATTGAAAAACAAATCTGCAAATGAAATAAAAGCCCATATTGAACTTAAAAAAGCAGAGCGCACTAAAATTCAAAAAGAAATCTTGGAATTAAACAGCAAAAGAGAAGCGTATATAGCCGAAAATCAAACTAATGGAACTACCGGGGAATTGGAAAACGCTATGCTAACGGCTATTAAAAAACAGGGTGCTTTAAAGAATTATACCTGGGAATAAAAAGTTTACCGAATTTAGTATTAAGTTAGGTCTATCTTATCTGATAGACCTTTTTTTTTAACCAATTTTCCTAGTAATTAACAGCAGGACAATTACAATCCAATCGTTTTTCGGTATTCTGGCCAAAATCGTACCCAAGGGTTATTTGATGAAAGCCCCCATTATCAAAACGAATATCTCCCATTTGATACGAGTAGTTATAAGAAACCAAGAAATTATTATAATTTACACCCACGATTGGAGTAAAAAGTTGTAAGCGCTGCTGTCCGAAAGTACCATTAGCCTGAAATTGTGCTCCATCAAAACTTCTCCGATAGGACAGTCCCGCCCATACTTTACCAAAATCCACATCGCGATAAACCTTGGCGTTTAAGTCTACTGTTCTTTCTTCCGTGAATTCAGTAAGTTGAAATAAGACGGAAGGTTCTACCTGCCATTTGCTTTTGCCAAAGACATAACCTACTGAAAATAAATACCTACGAAGGTTATCAAATTCTATTGCTGTGTACAAGTCCCGACCAGTTCCCAGAGCATTTAAAACAGCAGCATGAGCGTAAAATTCCAAAAAATTGTAAGACATCCCAAAGTCCACATTAAAATAACCAACGGTATTCTTTACCCCTGTTACAAGAGGATCCGGAATAACCGATCTAAATTCTGTTTCATCCAAGCTGCTCAAGATTGCCCCAACACTCAATCCAAAAGAAAGTTGGTTTAGGAAACGTTCATCTCCGCCCAGTTTTAAATGATGGGCGTACGTTGTTTTTATACCAGTTTGAGAGTGGTAACCATTGGCATCATTAAACAAAATTACTCCAACACCGCTATTCGTATCTTTAATTCTAAAGTGAGCATTTAAGGTCTGAAGATTGGGAGCCTCGTTAACGCTAAACCATTGCTTCCTCGCAGTTAATCTAATTTTTCCTCCTTCACCAATCCCTGCCATGGATGGATAAACCAAATAATAATTATCCGCCAAATAATCAAAATAAACCGGGATTCCCTCTTGCGCACTGAGTCTAGTCCCAAAAGCAAGGAGAAAAAATAAAATTAGTAGTTGGTTTTTCATCTAAGAAATGGGAATAATGCAATCTTTGCCGTTCAAATATAGAGTATAACGGTTGAAATACAACATTATTATATCTAGGACAAGAGGCAATTCCTTCGTATTTTTGTAAAAAATAAATATCATGCAAAAGGAGTTTTCCATTACCGTAGTACCCACTACCAATCCGGCAATTTTAAAATTTGAAACGAATCAATTCATAACTAAATCCAAAAGTTATGAGTTCAAAAATATAGATGAGGCTAAAAATTCGCCCTTAGCCCAACAATTATTTTATCTACCTTTTATAAAAACTGTTTTTATTTCAGGAAATTTTGTTGCCTTAGAACGTTTTAACATTGTGGCTTGGGAGGATGTCCAAGATGAAGTTGCACAACAACTGGTGGAATATTTAAATGCAGGTGAAACTGTGGTTTTTGAAGACGAAAATGAGAAGAAAACCCCCATCACAGTCTATGCCGAGGTGACCCCTAACCCCGCAGTTATGAAATTTGTAACCAATAAAAAATTGGTAGTTACCGGATTTGAGTTTAAAAATATAGAAGAGGGCAGGGATTCTGTTTTGGCAACGCAGTTGTTTACCCTTCCTTTTGTAAAGGAAGTTTTTATTGATGAGAATTACGTGTCCATAAACAAGTACAATGTTACAGAATGGGACGATGTTGTTCATGAAATAAGAGAATTGATTCGTGATTTTGTTTCCATCGGAAAGGAAGTAGTTGCTCCTAACAGCGTATCTCAAAACAAATCGATAACTCCAACCATGAAGCTGCATGATGAAAATCTGGACGATACTTCTAAGCAGATCATAGATATTTTGGAAGAATACGTAAAGCCGGCTGTTGCCAGTGATGGCGGCAATATTCTATTTAAATCCTATGATCAGGAGAGTAAAACCGTAAATGTAATTCTCCAAGGGGCATGCAGCGGCTGTCCGTCTTCTACATTCACATTAAAAAATGGTATTGAAAATATGTTGAAGAATATGATGGGCGATAAGGTAAATGAAGTGGTTGCCCTTAACG
>CAYTDS010000070.1:7568-10172 GCA_964436555.1 uncultured Flavobacteriaceae bacterium
AATATGTTGAAGAATATGATGGGCGATAAGGTAAATGAAGTGGTTGCCCTTAACGGATAATTTTTATTCCAACCATAGTCTTTTTGTCTTTTATTCATTAATTTTATGGGAATTCTTAAAATGAAAATCCATGCCAGTTTTAAAAGTTATTGAAATCCTAGCAAATTCCACGACTAGTTGGGAAGATGCGGCAAAAGTGGCCGTAGCAGAGGCCTCAAAAACCGTAAAAAATATTCGCTCTGTTTATGTTCAAGATCAAAGTGCAACGGTCAAAGACGGAAACATTGAGAATTTTAGAGTAAACGTTAAGATTACTTTTGAAGTAAAGTAGTTTTTAGAAATGTTTAATGAATAGCACCTATTGAACCAATGGGTGCTATTTTTTGTTTCCAACAGGACTATCTGCACAAGTATGAACTTATCAAAAGTATATTTACCCGCCATAGATTACTATCATGAGTTCAAAACGTACCAATAATCTTATTTACGAAACCAGCCCCTATTTGTTACAACACGCCCACAATCCGGTAAATTGGTCGGCTTGGAGTTTAGAAATATTAGAACTGGCCAAGAAAGAAAATAAATTACTTCTGGTAAGTATCGGGTATGCTGCCTGTCATTGGTGCCACGTTATGGAACATGAATGTTTTGAAGACGAGGAAGTTGCAGATGTAATGAATGCTCATTTTATAAATATTAAAATTGACAGGGAAGAAAGGCCGGATATAGATCATATTTATATGGACGCCCTACAAATGATGACAGGGAGCGGAGGGTGGCCTTTAAATATTATTGCCCTGCCGGATGGACGCCCGTTTTGGGGAGCGACATTTGTAAAAAAAGCCAATTGGATACAGGTTTTGGAACAACTTTCAACGCTCTATGAAAATGAGCCCCAAAGGGTAACGGACTATGCCGAAAGTTTGGCTGAAGGAATAAAGTCAATAAATCTTATAGAAAGCAAGCCCAAAACAACGGTGATTTCTTTGGAAGTTTTGGATAAAGCCGTTACAAAATGGTCCAATGGCTTTGATACTTTTCTTGGAGGTTATAAGCGAGCACCAAAATTTATGATGCCAAATAATTTAGAATTTCTTTTGCATTATGCAACTTGCAGAAAAGATGAGGAAATCCTAAGTTACGTGAATATTTCCTTGACCAGAATGGCCTATGGCGGGATATTTGACCAGTTGGGAGGCGGATTTTCCAGATACGCTGTAGATACAAAATGGCATATTCCACACTTTGAAAAAATGCTATATGATAATGGACAGTTGGTTAGCCTTTATGCAAAAGCCTTCGCTGCCACGAGTAACGAGCTTTATAAAAAAGTAGCCGAAGAAACCATTGGGTTTGTCACAAGAGAGTTACTGAGTCCGGAAAACGCCTTTTATTCCTCTCTAGATGCAGACAGCCTTAATGAAGTTGGGAAACTGGAAGAAGGTGCTTACTACGTATGGACAGAAGAAGCTTTAAAAAAATTACTAGGTGCCCGCTTTATACTATTTGCAGACTATTTCAATATAAACGCTTTTGGCCACTGGGAACATGGCAATTATGTACTCATCAGAGATGCCCCTGATGAAGAAATAGCAAAAAAACATAAAATCGGAATGGATGAATTACATTCTATTTTATCCGAAAGCAAGACAATAGTAATGGCGGAGCGAAATAAAAGAGTACGGCCACGATTGGACGATAAAATTTTGACCTCTTGGAATGGTCTAATGCTTAAAGGAATTGTAGACGCCTACAACGCTTTTGGTAATGAAAAGTATCTTAAACTGGCTATAAAAAATGCATGTTTTATTGAAAAAGAATTGATAAAAGCCGATAATTCCCTTTTTAGAAACCATAAAAACGGCAAAAGTACTATCAATGGCTATTTAGAAGATTATGCCATTGTTATTGAAGCCTTTCTAAGTTTATACCAGGCCACTTTTGATGAAAAATGGCTGAATTATTCTAGGAGCCTTACGGATTATTGTCTGGAAAATTTCTTCGATCCGAAAAGTAAGCTATTCTTTTTTACATCCATTAAAGATGATTTTCTCATACGTAGAACCATCGAGATTAATGACAATGTCATTTCGTCATCGAATTCCATAATGGCTAAAAACCTTTATAAACTGTCTCGCTTTTATCAAGAAGAATCTTATGGGGTAATTGCACTTAAAATGTTAGTAAATGTACAAGATAACTTTGAGAACAGTGCCCAGGCATATGCCAATTGGTTACATCTTGTACTGTACAATCAAACACCTTTTTATGAAATTGCCGTTGTAGGCATGGATTATCTTAAAAAAGCAAAAGAAATAAATGCCCACTTCCTTCCCAATTCCGTAATTGTCGGCACCCAAAAAGATAATAATCTCGCTCTCTTAAAAAATAGGTTTAAACCTGATAGTACCCTAATATATGTCTGCTTGCAGGGTTCCTGCCATTTACCTGAAAGCGAGACTGAACCTGCAATATCAAAAATGCTTTAAGGGTATTAACATTATTTTAGTTTTCTATATTTGATTGCCAACCCTATTTTCTTTTGTTTTGTACTATTAATTAAAACTTATGGGAAATTTTACCGATTACGAGATGCATATGGCA
>CAYTDS010000071.1:0-5786 GCA_964436555.1 uncultured Flavobacteriaceae bacterium
TTAAGGTACTAAAAATTCACTTTCCCAGCTATCATTTGCTTTTGAAAACCGTACTCTGAGATGATGGGGTCTTTGCAATTTTAAATATTCTATTTTAAAGCAATTTATTTCTACCAAGCAAAAAAAATCTTCATCCGATAAGTATTCCATATTGTCGGGATTCGTAATTGTGGTACCAGGAGCCTGGTTTGAAGAGTATTCCCTTTTTGCATTAGGGTGAATGGTTTTCCAGATAGCGTTTTTTGATTCCTCCTCGCTGTTAATTTTAGCATTACCATCAATTTTTAGCTGAATCTGTTTTTCTGGATGATAGAATAGAAGACAAACTTTTTTATTTTCTTTAATGTGAGTAATTTTTTTGGACCGTTTGTCTGTGTAGAATGTTAACACCAAATCTTCAGAAATATTACGAAGAACTACCGTTCTAAGTCGGGACGTATTATCCAAACCCACTGTACCTAATGTAAAATATCGAAAAGGATGACCTTTATGCACAACGGCCTTTTGCAATTCATCTTTTAATTCTTGGAAAATAATTGACTTCAATTCGAAAATATTTGAAAGTAAAGGTAAAAAATTAAGAAATGGGGTAGGGTATTTTGTTTGTTAGTTGTTTCATATAAAAATTGCCATGAAAAGGAAATTTTCATTTTAGGTTAATTTGTTAGGTTGGTTTTAGATTTTGATTAGTAAGCCCGGCTGATTACCGGGCTTTTTCTTATTGTACTTTAAACGTTCTACTTTCAGGACCAACACCTTTTATGGTAAGTGATTTCCAAGACTCTGGTAATACAGGATTTTTTTGAACAATACCCTCTTTGGTAATTTCTAAACCCCCAAAACCAAAAAGAACCACCTGCAGCATACCACCGGCACCGGTAGCAAAGTAAGGGTTGTCACTGGTTGCGGCCTCAGCCAACGCTCCAAAAGGAGGGCGTTTGTTAGGTTCGTAGCTTCTTTTAAATAAACGGTATGCCTCTTTAGCATCCCCTAGGCGGGCATAGATTACAGCAAAAACAGACTGCCCCATAGCAGGACCTTCTTCCGCTAGTTTAGGCTCGTAATATTTTAAGTCTTTTAATACGGTTTCTTTATCGGTAACAATATCTAATGGATACGTAAGCAGGTTTACATCGGCCTGTTTTATACGCTCGCCATTGTATGTTTTGTGCTCCCTTGTTGTTCCGTCAGGAAACTTTAAAATAACAATTTTGGAAGCAACGGCATTCCAATTTGGATCAGGAGTTTCTCCTATTTCTTGTGCAGCCAAAGTGGCAAATTGCAAAGCTGTAATGGCAGAACCATTGGTAAAAGCATTATCATCAACATTCGGAGCAAACTCGTTTGCACCCACTACATTGAGGATACTATAACTACCATCATCATTTTGGGTAGTCCTACTCACCCAATAGTCGGCAACTTCTTTCATTAAAGGATATCCACGTTCTTTTAACCATTCCAAATTTTGAGTTACTCTGTAGTAATTCCAAAACGCAATAGCTACATCTGCCGTAATGTGGTGCTCAAAAGTACCTGTTAATGCCCATGCTGGTGTAGCCTCTTCACCGGTATCATCGCTTTCCCATGGAAACATAGCCCCTTTATACCCAAAGTTGACGGCTTTTTCTTTGGCCTTTCCTAAACGATCTGATCGGTAATTTACCAGTGAGCGGGCAATGTCTTGATTTAATAGAAGTAAGGGAGGAAACATCCATAACTCGGTATCCCAGAAAATATGGCCATTGTAATTCTGGGAGGAAAGTCCCATAGGAGCTATGCTTAAATTAGAGTCACCACGCGAAAAGGCATAAAGATGATAAAGTGCTAGACGCACGTCCAGCTGATCTTTAAGATTGCCTTCAATTTCAATATCCCCCTCCCAAAGTTCAGCCCATAATTTTTTATGCTGACCTAAAAGTGATTCTCTTGGAGTTAATAAATTAAATATCACAAATCGCTCGGATTCTGTTTGGGGATCTACAAAATCCTGTGTGGTACATTCAGCTCCTGTCCAAGCAAATTCATAAATTTCTCCTTTTTTTAAATCCTTTTCAAAAGTTAATTGATTGTTATATTCAGATAGTATTTGGTGTATTAATTTAGGTCTTTGATGTTCGCGAGTTGAGTTTATGGCATGCCAGATAAAAGTAGCGGAAGTGGCTACCGTATGTTTACCCATACGGCTTTTGGCTACTGTTTGCAGTATGGGCATTGTAGTTTCTAAATCTTCTAAAACCCGAAAAGTACTCACAGGTTCCAAATACTCATCCGGGGTGACTATTTTCCCTGTTGCCTTTATAGAAATTGGTTTTGTAGGAATAACTTTAATATCCACATATCCAGTATATTGTAAGTTCCTAAGTGTATAAATAGTATAACTAATTTTAGCTTTGTCTTTAAAAGAAAATGTGGTTGTAAATGCTGCAGTTTTCATATCCAGAACCTGCTCCCAATCGCTCACATTTTGTTCAGTAATCTGCTCCCCATCAATTGATATATCCAGATTGGCAAAGTTCATTCCCAATAATATTTTGCTAACGCCTAAAGGAGATTCTTTGTCATAAACGTTATTCAGAATAATAGATTTGGTTTGGAAGGGTTTGTCTTCCGGAAGTATTCCAATTCTTCCATTCGCTGTTACAATACCGGTATATTTTGAAACTTTTTTTGTAGCTATTGTCCAGCCATCAGCTTGAGACTGCAAGTTCCAGGAAAAGCATAAAATAAGTGCTGTTAGGAAGTACTTCATGTTTATAAGTTTTAATTTATTCTTGTAAATATACCTAAAAGATACTTTTCAAAAATTTTCCTTTTACTATTTTTGCCCATGCAAAACAACGTCCTTATTCTTGATTTTGGTTCTCAGTATACACAGCTCATTGCCAGACGTGTTCGGGAACTCAATATTTTTTGTGAAATAAAACCCTTTAATCATCCTCCTGAAGATTTGTCTCCCTACAAAGCGGTTATTCTGTCCGGTTCTCCGTTCTCTGTTCGGTCCGAAAATGCTTTGCATCCTAATTTGTCGGAAATACAAGGAAAGAAACCTTTACTGGGAATATGTTATGGTGCGCAGTATCTGGCACATTTTGGTGGAGGTGCCGTAGCTGCTTCCAATACACGAGAATACGGAAGAGCTAATTTGTCTTTTATTAAAAGTGAAGAAGTTTTTTTTAATGAAGTTTCGGAGGGAAGTCAGGTCTGGATGAGCCATGCAGATACAATAAAGGAATTGCCTAAAAACGCTATTCGTCTTGCCAGTACCCATGATGTTGAAAATGCTGCCTATAAATTTGAAGGTGAAGATACCTATGCTATTCAGTTTCACCCGGAGGTATATCATAGTACTGATGGTAAGAAAATTCTTGAAAATTTTTTAGTAAAAATTTCGGGAGTTGCACAGACATGGACCCCGGACGCTTTTGTAGAAAGTACTGTGACCGATTTAAAGACTAAATTAGGAAATGATAAGGTAGTTTTGGGATTGTCCGGTGGTGTGGATTCCTCTGTTGCTGCGGTATTATTGCACAAGGCAATTGGAAAGAATTTATATTGCATTTTTGTTAACAATGGTCTGTTGCGGAAGAATGAATTCAATGACGTGCTTTTACAGTATAAGCACATGGGGCTTAATGTAAAGGGGGTTGATGCTTCGGCACGTTTTTTGGACGCTTTGGCAGGAGAGAGCGATCCAGAAAAAAAAAGGAAAAGTATTGGGAGAGTTTTTATTGAGGTTTTTGATGATGAGGCACATTTAGTAAAAGATGTAAAGTGGCTGGCTCAGGGAACCATTTATCCTGATGTAATTGAGTCGGTTTCCGTAAATGGCGGACCTTCAGCAACCATTAAAAGTCATCATAATGTAGGTGGTTTGCCCGATTTTATGAAGCTAAACGTGGTAGAGCCCCTAAAAATGCTGTTCAAAGATGAAGTTCGCAGAGTTGGAGCTACTTTAGGAATAGACAAAGCTCTTTTGGGTAGACACCCGTTTCCGGGACCTGGATTGGCCATCCGTATTTTGGGAGATATTACGCCTGAGAAAGTGGCTATTTTACAGGAGGTTGACGCCATTTTTATTAATGGATTAAAAGAGTGGGGACTTTATGATAAGGTTTGGCAGGCAGGGGCAATGCTGTTACCTGTAAATAGTGTTGGCGTTATGGGTGACGAACGTACTTATGAAAAATGTGTAGCTTTACGCGCTGTAGAAAGTACGGATGGAATGACGGCAGATTGGGTAAATTTACCATATGAGTTTTTGCAAAAAACCTCCAATGATATAATAAATAGGGTTAAGGGCGTTAATAGGGTAGTATATGATATAAGCTCAAAACCACCTGCAACTATTGAATGGGAATAACTATGAACAAACTGTCAACAAAAATAACTGCCTTCGTAGTTTTCTTTTTAGTTTTTAGCCTTTTCGTTAAAGCTCAAAAGTTTACAACTCATGCGGTAAAGGAAGGCGAGACATTAGAGAGTATTGCAAAGTTGTATAAAGTTACACCTTACAGCATTCTTTCTAACAATAAAGAAATTAAGCAGGGAGTAGCTATTAAGCCCAACACCATTTTGGCAATTCCTGCAGCTAGCACTACCTCTTCAAATGGGGCAGCATTGGTAACAAAGCCTTCAAGTTCTGCTCTTAAAGTCCCAAAAATAGAGCAGGAGGAACCTATAGGTTTTGTTTCTCACAATGTGAAGCGAAAGGAAACTCTTTTTGGTGTAGCTAAAGATTACGGAGTTACAGAAGAGGATATAAAAAGATATAATCGTGAACTTTATTCAGCACAGTTGAGAAGGGGTATGACCCTTAAAATCCCAAAATATAAGAAAGTCAGAACCCAGGAAACACAGCTTAATGAGGAGGACTTCGAAATTTATTTGGTAAAGGCCAAAGAAACGCGTTGGAGCATTGCACATCGATCGGGTATAACGATAGACAGTCTTCTGGTTTTAAATCCTCAACTGTCATCAGATAGAGATATTCTTTCAGAAGGACAAGAACTAAGATTACCTAGAATTAAGGGAAGTACTATTAAGGAACAAGATGTACAGATATACACTTCATACACCATTCCAAAAAAACAAACATTTTATTCTTTGGAGAAGCAATTTGGGGTTACTTCAGAAGAAGTTATAAAGTTAAATCCGGAGATTAAAGAACGAGGTCTTCAGGAAGGAATGGTAATTCGTCTACCCGGCAAGAAGGAGGCGGGCCATGAAATAACGACTGATAATTTTTTGTTTTATGAGGTGAAGCCCAAGCAGACAGAGTTTTCCTTAACCAGAAAATTGGGAATTAGTTATAAGGATCTTTTGGCTCTTAATCCCGATTTGTCTAAAGGACTTAAAGCAGGAATGGTATTAAAAATACCAAAGGAGAATGCAGGCCAATTGGAAATTAAGAATGCACTTATTTTAGATCGCATTAATTTAGTAGACAGTGTAAATCGTTTTCATAAACCAAGATTGGTATTTCTGCTACCATTTCGTTTGGACAGATTAAATCTTAGCGATCAGGAGGCTACAAAAAAAACCATAGAAACCAGCAATGCCTTAAAATATAGTCTTGGACTCTATTCAGGGGCTTTAGTAGCCTTAGATTCCATAAAAAAGTTAGGAGTTTCAGTTGACGTAAAAACTTTTGACACCCAATTGACGGTTGAAAAAGTAAAATCTATTTTGGCTAGCGAGCGATGGGAGAATGTTAGTGCTATTTTTGGTCCGTTAGATCCAAAATCAATTCAGGAAGTTGCAGTAAAGACATCAAGTTATGATATTCC
>CAYTDS010000071.1:5886-7263 GCA_964436555.1 uncultured Flavobacteriaceae bacterium
GACTTTACAGGAAACGTTTTGGTAATGATCCCGACAGATATGCAGTACGCGGTTTTGATGTTACGTACGATTTATTGTTGAAACTTGCCTATAAAAATGATTTGTTTGAAGCATCCAGAATAATTGGAGAAACCCAATATTCAGGAAACAAGTTTGATTATTCCAAAGATATATCCTCCGGGTATTTCAATAAGGCATCCTATATTCTGAGATTTGAAAATATGCAGTTAACCGAAGTAAAATAAGAACACAAAATGACTTCAAAAGTTACCTATACCGGAAATTTACGAACAAGCTGTGAACACTTGAGTTCCGGTGATACATTTATTACAGATGCACCTATTGATAACAATGGTCTTGGTCAGGCTTTTTCTCCAACCGATACAGTAGCTACTGGATTAGCAAGTTGTATGCTAACAATGATGGGTATAAAGTCTAAAGGGCTTGAGGTTGATCTTACCGGTTCTGTGGCAGAAGTCACCAAATACATGGCGGCAGATCCGAGACGTATTTCAAAAATTGATGTTAGTCTTACTCTTCCTGCTGCTGTTTCTGATAGGGATCGTAAAGTTTTGGAACATACGGCAAGAACTTGCCCGGTACTCTTCAGTCTTCATCCGGATATTGAAAAAATAATCGACTTTCATTGGGAGTTGTAAACTATAGCGTTTTTTTTATTTTCTTTTGTCTCTGCGGATCAGTGTATTCACAAGAAGCAAATGCATTACAATGGGATGCTAAAAGAAAACTTACTTGGGCCGATTTTAAAGGAGAACCTAAGTCAAAACAGTCAGTAGCTGCTCTTACGGCAAGTGGTATTTCTTACCAATTTTCAACAGATTGGAAAAACGGACAGATGGAGGTAGATTTTGAGGTTACAGCTTATTTTTATCCTGAGAAATCGTGGTATTGGCCAGAATTAAGTGATGCTGTAATTCTTGGTCATGAACAACTTCATTTTGATATTTCTGAGGTATTTGCCAGAAAAATGAGAGATCTTTTGGCGAACACTAAATTTTCAAATAATATAAAGACTGAAGTAAGTAAAATTTATTCGCAAGTGCTTAAGGAGTTAGATCAGTTTCAGAATCAGTATGATAAAGAAACCAATTTTTCCAGAAATAGGGAACAACAACTACTTTGGAATCAGAAGGTAGCTAAAATACTAAACTCCCCGTAGCCCCATTTATCTATAGAAAAGAATTGAAATTCAATACCTTAAATAAATTACATGAATTTAGTTAAAATTTTTATCGGTCTTTTGCTAATCCACTTTTCTTTAAAGAGTGACATTATGTTGGCACAAACCGGATCAACATCGGGTTTGAAAACAAAACTCGTTCAACCTCCTTACTTAAAGGCAGGAGACACGGTCGC
>CAYTDS010000071.1:7363-10145 GCA_964436555.1 uncultured Flavobacteriaceae bacterium
AAGTTCCGGCAACATCCAAAATGGTTACTGGGTTACTCGGACATAACAGCCCTGCACAATCAGTTTCATAATTTGGGTTATGAATCAATTCACACTTTAATGTGCACCAGCCTTGGTGAAGATGTATCAGGTTTGGAAAACACTATTGCTACCTTTAAGGAAGCTATTTTTGGTAAAAACTTGTCGTATACGCTTTCAGGTTCTTCATATAATAAATTGGGAACTAGTACCGCGCCTTTGGTTGGAGGCAATCTTACTATGTTGCATACCATGTTGGGCTCAAGTACAAGTATTGATACCTCGGGGAAAATACTGTTTATTGAGGAGATTGGAGAATATGCCTATCATATTGATAGAATGCTGCAAAGTCTAAGGCGTGCCGGTTATTTTGAGAATTGCAAAGGACTCCTTGTGGGAGATATTACCAAAGTTCGAAAAAACACAACTGAATTTGGACGTACAATTGAAGAGATTATCTTAGATGTAGTAGCTGAGTATAATTTTCCTGTAGCCTTTAATATGCCGGCGGGTCATGAAAAGGATAATCGTGCATTAATTTTAGGAAGAACAGTTCAGTTGAGTGTCACCAAGGGGCAATCCACTTTAAGGTTTTAATATTTTTTTACCTGTTAATAAGCTCCTTTATAATAGTTCTTATTAAAGAAATATCTTCAACATGCTTTTTACGCTTTTCAGATTTTTCTCCATCCGAATTTGGCAAGCGGGACAAATAGGATGGATGCCTGGTTTTGATAAACATTTCAAAATCTTCGGCATTACGAAACAAGTTGAAAGTTTGGAAGTCAATATCAAAAACAATTCCTTTCAATCTTCTGGCAGATGCGCCTGCGATTGCACCTCCCCATACAACAGCCTCTCTACTAGTAAAATAGTCTTCAAAATAAATGTATTTGCTCCCAATTAGCTGGGCCTTTAAATGGTAACTACCATCATCTTTTAATTGACCCCGGTCTGCCCTTTCAAATCGTTTCATCATTTCCTTTACCTGAACGTATAAGTTACCATTTTCAATAAAAGCAAATTTATCTTTTAGGCGTTCTCCGGTATCGGCGTTATAAAACCGGTTTGAAATTGTGTCAGATCCTATTTTAATAGTCCATTGTGTAATGGTATCACTAGGAAGGGCAAACAGAAAATCATTAAAGGTGTTGTAAATACCTGCGGGATAGTCCACATTTGCAGTAATACCCTTTTTTTCTTGGCTTTCTACATGAATACTTAATAGAAAAAAGATAGTTACTGATAACAGAAGAATATATTTTGAAAGTTTCATAGCGGTTTGGATTTTGGGAATACTAATTACAGATTTAGAAAAATAGAAGATATTAAACCGAAGGTAGGAAAAATAGTATTTTCTAAAACATGCTAATTTAGCTATTTCTTGTTTTTTTCAAATTTTAAAAGGCTACCGAGAAATAGACAGAAGTTTAAAATAGGACAACTAATTACATACATAAAAAAACCACAGCAGAAGGGCTGTGGCTATCAGTAAACTTCGATTCGCTACCTTATACATCACAGATTGTAATTCCTTCTTTTAAAGATGCAATTTTATCCTCCCAAGTTGGAAGATACTCTTGTGCAACATAGCCCTTATACCCCGTTTCCAAAATAGCTTTCATAATAGCAGGGTAGAAAAGCTCCTGAGTTTCATTGATTTCGTTTCTCCCTGGGTTACCACCGGTGTGGTAATGTCCAAAATAGGGATGGTTTTCTTTTATGGTACGGATAATATCTCCTTCCATAATCTGCATATGATAGATATCATAAAGCAATTTAAAATTTTCAGAACCAATTTCCTTACATAACGCAACACCCCAGGCACTAGTGTCGCACATATAATCTTTATGATCAACTTTAGAATTAAGGAGTTCCATTTGAATAACTACCCCGTGTTTTTCTGCTATGGGCATAATTTTTTTTAATCCCTCTGCGCAATTTTTAAGTCCAACAGTAGCATCCATACCATTGCGATTTCCACTAAAGCAAATTAAATTGGTGTAGCCCTCAGCAGCCACTCTCGGAATCATCTGAGTATAATCTTTTATTAATTCTTCATGTAATTTTGGGTCGTTCCAGCCTTTTTCAATTCCTAAACCGGCCCCCCAACACATGGAAGCATGAATATTATATTTTTTCATTAAAGGCCAATCTTCAGGTCCGGTTAAGTCCATCGCTTTTATGCCTAATTCATTAAGGTTTTTCAAAAAATCCTCCATAGGAATACCCTGGTAGCACCAGCGACACACACTGTGATTAATATTTCCTTTAAGTTCTCCTGGTATATGGTGTTTTGTTGGGTTGGCACTAGCAGTGTGAACCGCCAAAAGTCCCACAGATGCCACAGCCGAAGTCCCGATAAATGTTCTTCTTTTCATTTAAAATAAATTTATGACCTTTAAAGATATATTTTTTAGCATTAAAATGGAATTATATCCGGATAAAAATGAGTTGGTTACCCTGGCACATTACAAAATGCCTTTTGGAAAGTTTAAGGGGAAATATCTTGTAGATTTGCCTGAGTCTTACTTAATCTGGTTTCAAAGGCAAGGATTTCCGGAGGGAAAGCTTGGTAACTTACTGAAAGCTATGTTAGAAATTAAAATAAATGAGTTAGAGCCACTTATTCGCAAAATACAAAAAGATTTTCCTTTGGATTGACTGTGATATGTGGTAGCAATTTGTATTTTTGCTTGCGTTACGAATTCAACCTAACGCTTCATGTCGCAAACCAAATATATTTTTGTAACCGGTGGGGTTA
>CAYTDS010000072.1:0-9446 GCA_964436555.1 uncultured Flavobacteriaceae bacterium
TTCTCCTGTAAATCCGGATTAATTACGAAAACTCGTTGGTTTTCTAAAAAATAAAAATCCTTTATGGGGAGTAATTTATTCTTATAACGTATCTTAAAATCCCCCTGCTTAATTTTTTCTAAGCCATTTGGAATTTTATTGACTTGAATTTTAAAGATGCTATCTTTTAAGTCGATTACAAATTTAGAGGTGAAATCCACCGGTCTCCTAATAAGTATCTTATTGTAAAACGAGATATAATTCAAAAATAGCTTATTTTCAAAGCCTCTCATGTATTCCGTTTGAATATGATATAGCAACTCTCCATCTATTTTTTTAAAGCCATCTGAAAAACGTTCAAACCCGTTTATTGCGCTAAATTCTCTAGGTTTAGCACTACTTCTGTAAACAAAATAGTCCAACTTAAGAATGGCAAAATCATCTACATTAATATAAATGTTTCCCATTGCTGAATAATCTTCATTTCTATAGTCAAAATATATCTTGTATACCTTTTCCTTATTGAACTGAGTAGTACCCCGAAACTGAAACCTATGTGTTTCCACGAAATCCGAAGCTATATTATCTATAAACGAAAAAGACTCCCTATCATAATTTCGAATTGCATCATGTATAATTAATGTCATGAACTCATTACCACCTTCATTCTCCATCTTGGCATTAGGCACTATTTTATTCATTTTTTTATAATCATAAGGTTGTTTGGCCAAAAAATCGTTTTCAAAATCCTTATTCCTATTGTAATAGACTAGCTGATAGTCATTGTCATAATTATTTTTTTGGAGAAACCCACCATCTTTGACTTTTATAATGGCTTCATTTAAATTGGTGTATTTGCTATTTTTAACTTGATAATCCCTGTAATACCCCACAAGACCAAAATGTTGCATCGGATAATTTTGAGGAATACTGTTAACCGCTATTTTTACAATTTGTTGCGCACTCAACTTTTTTATGTTTGCAGAAACAATGGCTTCTGAGAGTTCAAAAGCACTGGCTTTTAGATAGATTATGTTTCCTTGTTCTTCCTTAAGATCTGCAATCTTTATCTCTTGGGTCTCAAAACCTAAACATGAAATTTCAAGAATATCTCCCATATTCTTAAACTGTAAAGGTATTTTAAAGGTTCCGTCCATATTGGTAATAACACCCAAAGCCCTATCCTTTATTCGGATGGTGGTAAAGGGAACAGGTTCCTTCTGCGCAGCATCTACCACTTTTCCGGAAATATATTCCTCATTTTGAGGATAACAAAAAGTTGTTAAAAATAATAATACAGCGGAAATGAATAATTTGTACTTTTTCATTGTTTTACTTGAGTTTGAAACTAACAAGTTTATTTAAAAGCAGCGTAAGTCAAAAAGGTTGAGTCACCAATCCAATGCCAATTTTTATGGCTCTAAACCGGGTAGTGGCGTATTCATCCAATAGTCATTTTTCATATCTCCCATATAAATAGGTTGTAAGAAGCTGTCTAATGGCTCGGTCTTAATCATAAAAGAACTACTATCTTCTATAATAAGTTCCTTTTCCGGTATTACTTGCTGTGTAAAAAATTCACGATACTGATGCATAAACTCTAATTTTTGTTCGTCTAATTTATTACCCAAGGAATCTTTGATATTACCATAGGCATATTGTAGGTCGGAAATGCTTATGCTCATAGTTTTTGTTGGCATGAATATTTCTTTGTAGGCATCTTTTGATGGTTTATGGTTTAAATCAGGAGACACTACAAAAGTCTGTAGCTCTTCCAAAAAAGAAAATGTTTTTATAGGTATTGGTTGATTCTTGTATGAAACTTTAAAGTCTCTATTCTTAATTTGATCAACCTCGACCGGCATATTATTTACACTTATCTTAAAGGTGTTATTGTTTAAATCAATTATAAATTTAGATTTAAAGGTTGCCGGTCTTTTAATTAGCATTTTATTGTAGAATGAAATATAATTTAGGTACATCTTTTTATCATTTCCTTTGGTGTATTCCGTGAGGATATGATAAACCAACTCGTGGCTGGTTTTTTTAAACCCATCTGAATGCCGCTCTTCTTCATTTACAGCGACGCTTTGAACTCCGGGTTTTTTTCGCTTATAAACTGAATAATCCAGTTTATGTATGCCGAAATCGTCCTTGTTTATAAAAATTGTGCCTGTAGCCAAATAGGTGTCGTCCCGGTAAACTATATCAATTTCATATATTTCCTGCTTATTATATATGGTGGTTTTCTTTAACTTAAATGTGTGTTTCTCAAGAAAGTCTTTTGCCAGATTGTCTATGAATGAAAAAGATTCTTTTCCATAGTTTCTTATGGCATCATGGATATTAAGGGTTATAAACTCGTTACCCCCTTCATTTTGAATAGTGGCACCGGGAATTATTTTATTGAAACCGGTATAATCATAGGGTTGCATGGAAAAAGAGTCAATTTTAAACGTTTTGTTCTGACTGTAGGAAAGCAACTTGTATTTGGAATCAAAATTGTCTTTCTTACTAAAACCATCATCAAATACCTGAATCAAGGCTTCATTGAGATTGGTATATTCCCCGTTTTTAATTTGATAATCCCTGTAATAGCCAACAAGACCAAATGGCTGAAGTGGATAGTTTTGGGGAATACTATTAATAGCTATTCTTACTATTTCTTTGGGAGTAAACCTTTTGATTTTAGCTGATACGACGGCCTCTGTGAGTTCAAAAGCACTAGCCTTTAAGAAGATTGTGTTTACTTGTTCTTCTTTAAGATCACTAATCTTTAATTCTCGAGTCTCAAAACCTAAACATGAAATTTCAAGAATCTCACCCATGGTCTTATACTGTAAAGGTATTTTAAAGGTTCCGTCAATATTGGATATTACACCCAAGGCTCTATCCTTTATTCGGATGGTGGCAAAGGGAACAGGTTCCTTTTGCTCGGCATCTGCCACTTTTCCGGAAATATAATCCCCTTGTTGGGCGGAACCATAGGTGGCTAAATAAAATAGTACTATAGATAGGTATAATTTGTACTTCTTCATTGTTTTTACTAGTTTACACTAAAAAGCATTATTCCTTTAGCAGCATAATCTTATGTATAGAAGGTTGGTCGCCAATCCTTTTATCATTTTTCATGGTTCTAAACCGGGCAATGGCGTATTCATCCAGTATTCGTTTTTTATTTCTCCTTCAAAGATAGGTTGAGAAGGATTGTCCAAAGGTGCAGTCTTAATCATAAAAGAAGAAGCGTCTTCTACAATTAACTCTTTATCAGGCACTACTTGCTGCGTAAAAAATTCGCGATACTGATGCATGAACTCCAATTTTTGTTCGTCTAAGTTATTCCCTGCGACATCCTTTATATTTCTAAACCCATACTTTAAATGGGGTGTGCCTAAAGTTTCCGTTGCTGTGAATAGTTCTTTAAAAACATGGGCTAACGGTTTATATCGTATATGAGGACAAACAACAAATGTTCTTTGTTCGTCCGAAAAATAAAATTCCTCTATCGGGATTTGTTGATCTTTATAAGTAATTATAAAATCTTTGTTCTTGATTTTGTCTAATTCGGCCGGAACCTTATTCAATCCTATTTTAAAAGAGCTATCCTCTAAATTTATAATAAACCGAGATTTAAAGGCTGGCGGTCTTTTAATTAGCATTTTGTTGTAAAACGAAATATAATTTAAGTACATCCTTTTATCATTTCCCTTGATGTATTCTGTAACGATATGATAAACCAATTCATGGCTGGTTCTTTTAAATCCATCGGAATGCCGCTCTACCTCATTAACGGCGATGTTTTTTGTCCCGGGTTCCTTTCGCTTAGAAACGGAATAATCCAGTTTATGAATAGAAAAATCTTCCTTGTTTATAAAAATACTGCCCGTTGCTAAATAGGTGTCATCCCTGTAAATTAATTCAATTTCATAAACTGCCTGCTTATTATATACGGTAGTTTTTTTTAGTTTGAAAGTATGCTTATTGATAAAGTCTGATGCCAAATTATCTATGAAAGAAAAAGATTCTTTTCCATAGTTTCTAATAGCATCATGGATACTGAGTAGAACAAATTCATTCCCTCCTCCACTATGCATAGTAGCACCCGGAACTATTTTATTGAATCCGGTATAATCATAGGGTTGCATTGCAAAAGAGTCAATTTTAAATGTTTTATTTTGGCTGTAGGAGAGCAACTTGTATTTAGCATCGAAATTGTCCTTTTTAACAAACCCATCATCATACACTTTAATTATTGCTTCGTTTAGATTGGTATATTCCTTATTCTTAATTTGATAATCCCTATAATACCCAACGAGACCAAATGGCTTGAGGGAATGGTTTTGGGGAATGCTGTTTACAGCTATTTTTACGATTTGTTGTGCGCTCAACTTTTTAATTTTAGCTGAGACCACCGCCTCGGTTAACTCCAAATAGCCATCTTTTAATAGAATATAATTTGTTGTGCTTTTATTTAACCTACTTATTAGAACTTCTTTTGAGGTATATCCCATTGAGGATACTAATAAAGTATCTCCCATGCTTTTAAAGAAAGTGGGGATCTTGAAAGTGCCATCTGCATTGGTTATTACACCCAATCTTTGACCTTTAACAAGTAATGTGGCAAAGGGGATGGCTTCATTTGACGCAGAATCTTTGACGACGCCTATGAAAAAATCATGGTTTTGGGCGATAGCAGAATGAGCCAGTACTAAAAAGAATATAAAACAACCCCTTATTTTAAAATTTAAGGTAATCATAAAATCACTTTTTAGTTAATTTCAATTTGCATCGGTGTATTGTTCCAGAATTCATTTGAAATCTTAGTTCCGGATTTTGGCTTACTCTGGTTTATAGGTTTACGCTTATCCATATAACTTTCATCAAAAGGTGCACGGGAGTTAGGCTTTACCCGCTGTACAAAGTATTCTCGAAATTGGCTGTAACGCCTTATATCATCTTCATTTAAAACATTACCTTCCATATCTTGAATGTTCTTTGCCTCAATTTTTAACACTTCCTCCGAAAACTTTCCTCTCTTATTAGCTGCGTCCAATTCTCGCATTATATTTAGTGTCCCTTTCTTTAATTTCGGAAAAACCCATACGGAATCTTGAAAGACCTGAACCTTATCCACATCAACAGATTCTCCCTTAAATTTTATATTATAATTAGATAGATCTTTGGCAGAATTTATAGCAATTGGCCTATTAAAACTGATTGAAAATAAGCCCTTAGGTGCATTTACTAAAATATCCGAAATAAGTAATTTGGGTTCTTGCTGCAACTGAAATTCATTGTTAAATGAAATATAGTTTAAGAACATTTTATCCTCAATCTGTTTATATTCAACTTCTACAGAAAATACCGGTTTTCTTTTAGTAGCTTTTGTATTCCCAAATTCTATTCTGTCTTTTGAAGAAGTTTCATAGAGGTTATATTGCATTTTATGAATTGCAAAATTTGTCTTCGAAATATATACTATTCCTTCTGCCAAATACCCGGGTGGTTGGTTTCTAAATGCGATAGTGTATAACTGCCCCTCATCCGTATAGGTGTCCTTTAATAGCCTCAACACGTGGTTTTCAACAAAATTCGTTTTCATCGTTCCTACAAAATCATAGGTTGGAATATTGAAATTCCGAATTGCATCATGGATTCTTAAAATGGAAAACTCATTACCTCCAAAACTTTCTAAATGGGCATTATTAATAATCTTTTCGTTGGTTTTATAGTTGTATGCTTTACTAGCTAAAGTATCTTCAGGAAAGTCAGGATTTAAAGTATATTGGTAAAGCATAACTTGGGTAGTTGCATCATCCATTTCGTTAAAACCATAGTCAAATACCTCTACGATTGCTTCGTTTAAATTGCGATAAATACTATCCTTAAACTGGTAATCTCTGTAGTAACCTATAGTGGAAAAGGATTTTAGGGGATAGTTTTGAGGTATTGCTTTAATGGCTTGTTCAACAATTTCTTTGGCAGACAGTTTCCTTTTTTTCTTTGCACTCACCACAGCTTCATCTAAAAGTAATACTCCTGTTTCTAAACGGATTATATTGATGTCTGTAGGAGATAATTTTAATAAAGGAAAATCCACGTTTTTATAACCTAAGGAAGATATTTGTAAAGTATCTCCTTCTTCCCTAAATTGAAGAGGAATACGAAAACCACCATCCATATTGGTAATTACCCCAACAGGCTTGTCCTTAATCCGGATAGTGGCAAAGACCAACGGTTCCCCTGTCTCCTTATCCAATACTCTTCCTCGTAAATAATCCTGATTTTGAGCCACAACCACCATGCCGGAACAAAAAAAAACAAAAAGGCATATCTTTTTTAGTTGTTGCATATCATTAATTTATAACAGTTTTTAAAGGAGTATTCATCCAATAATCTTCCATATTTTCCGGCTTGAAGATGGGTTGGTCCATAAAAATCGGCTGATATTTCTTCATATAAAGCGTATCTTGAACTCCTATTGTATTGGGTTTAACTTCCTGTGCAAAAAACTCCCGAAATTGGTTATAATCTTTTGAAGTCCATTTGTGGATTAAATTGCCATCTAAATCTTTGAGATTTTCCACCTTTGCACTAAGTATATCAGCGGTCAACGGTATACCCTTATTAGAAAAAACCCTAATTGATCTTAACATTTCCTCTATTTTAGAAGGAAGCATATCGGGATAAATTAGAATTTCATTTTTATCTTTAGCTTTCTTATTGAACTCTATTTTTTTTATCTTGAGAGGTTTGCCCTTATACTCTAAAAAGAAATTGTCTTTATTCAAGGCCTGATTCATATCCAGCTCTTTGTTGAAGATAAGTACAATACTCATTCCAACTATATCAACATATTCCAAAATAAACTTAGGGGGTTCCCATACCTGAAATGTATTGTGAAAGGAGATATAGTTGAGATACATCTTATCCTTATTTTCTTTATACTCACTAATGACTTCAAAAACCAATTCTTTATTGGTACCTTGTTTATTTGGTTTTATGCCTTCTTTATTATTGTCGTATACGGCATATTCCAGTTTGTGAATGGCGAAATTTATTTTTGAAATATACATCTTACCATACGCACTAAAATCGGGAAGTAGGTTTACAAAACGAATAACATACAAAGGTTCGTTATTCAAAGTGGTTCCCATATCTTTTGAAAAATTGTGATTTGGAAGTAAGTCCCTTTTAAAGGTTCTAACAAAGGAATAGGAATCTAATGAATAATTACGTATGGCGTCGTGTACCCTTAATATGGTTAGTTCATTGCCACCATAACCGGGAATAAAGGCATTCTCAATAACTTTTCTGCCCTCTTCTAAATTATATTTATAAGGTTTGTCGGCCATTGTATCCCTTGGAAATGTATAATTATTCCGTGTTTCGTAAATTCTTGTTTTAGTGGTTAGACTATCCACTTGGTCAAAACCGTAGTCAAATACTTCTACAAGGGCTTCATTGAGGTTAACATATTGATTATCGTTGAATTGATAATCCCTGTAATAGCCCACAATGGAAAATGGTTCGGTAGAATAATTATTGGGAATAGCTTTTATAGCCCTTCTAACAATTTGTCTAGCCGACAATTCCCTCATAGCTTTTGCCTTTACGATAGCCTCATCCAATTCTATTGGCGAAGGAGATAAGCGCAGAATATTGATATCCGTTGGGGAAAAGGAGCTTATAGGTCGCTCCATAGCTAGGTAACCTATACAGGATATCTCTATAATGTCTCCCAGTTCCCCAAACCGTTTTGGTATTTGAAAACCACCATCATGGTTGGAGATTACTCCAACAGGCTTGTCTTTGATTCGAATAGTGGCAAATGGAATAGGCTCTCCGGTTTGGGTATCCAGTAATTTCCCCCGGATAAATTCGTTTTGAGCAATAAGAGAATTCAAGCAAACAAAAAGCCAAAAAGTTAGGAAAAGCGTATTTCTCATTTGTAACTTTATTAGGATACGGTAAGATAAATAAAAACAGCGTACAGACCAAGTAGTATAATTCCGTCATGCCGGCCTAACCGCAGTCCTCTTGGAAAAAATACGAGAGGTAACATAATAAATGAAAAACCGAGCATCCAAAATACATCACTGTCCAGTAAATGCCGATCCATTACCTTTATAGGTGTAATAATCGCCGTTATTCCCAAAACAGCCAGAAGATTGAAGATATTAGAGCCAATAAGATTCCCGAGAGATATGGACTTTTCCTTTTTAACCATAGCGATTACAGAGGCGGCCAATTCAGGAATGCTGGTACCAATAGAGACCACTGTGATACCAATAACCCTATCTGAAACTCCAAATGCTTCCGCCAAGCCTACAGCACCGTTTATGAGGAGTTCTGATCCTCCCCATAAGGCCACACCACCAGCACCCAAAAGTATGATAACCTTATATAAGGGTAACTTTATATCCTCCTCAAGAGCTTCATTTAAAATTACATTTTTTTGAAATTTAAGTAAGAAAACCAAAAATAATATTAGGGAAAATAGCATTGCTACTCCTTCATTCCTATTAAGCTCCCCATCGTAATTTATAAATACAAAAAAGAGTATAGAAGCCACCATTAATACCGGCCAATCTATTTTATAAAACCCCGGACGAACATCTATATTACCTAAGATTAAAGTGACGCCTAATACCAAACCTAAATTTGCAATATTAGACCCAACCACATTACCCAATGCCAAATCCGGAAATCCATCCAGAGCCGCTTTAACACTAACTATAAGTTCCGGGGTGGAGGTTGCGAAAGAAACCACTGTCATCCCGATAATAATCTTTGGAATATTCAAAGAAATTGACAGCGCTACTGCTGCTTTTAAAAGCCAATTGCCGCCCAGAATTAACAGGCCTAAGCCAAGAATTACAAAAAGAATATTCATCGCGATTCTATTTCTGTAAATATAACAGAAGTCTTCTATCAACTAAGCAACCATTTATTAATTAAAATGCTATTGGTTTCTACAAATCAACAATCTAGAATCGGTTTCAGTAAGCCAACTTAAATTATCTTCGTAAATTACACTTGGTTGTTGAGCGCATAAAAAAAATAAAACATGAAACATTCCCTTTTTAAATTTTTAGCCAAAGTAAATAAGGTGGTATTGCCCTCCTATTCCAAAAAGCAATTGGATTTATCCAAGGCCAGTAAATTGCAAATGGCCATTATCGGATGGCGCTATTATGTAACCATAAATGCACTGGGTTAGTAGTGAATAAGCGACTTTACTGGGTATTGCTTTAGCATTTCCTTACCTTGTAAAAAATCCAATTCAATTAAAAAATTACATTGTACAATTTGTCCTCCTAACTTTTCTACCAATTTGCATACTGCCGCTGCAGTGCCCCCGGTCGCTAAAACATCGTCGTGCACTACTACCCTATCCCCTTTTTGTATGGCATTTACATGTATCTCCAAAGTATCTAAACCATATTCTAAAGCATAAGTCTGAC
>CAYTDS010000073.1:0-9381 GCA_964436555.1 uncultured Flavobacteriaceae bacterium
TCATCTGGTTTATAAATAGTTTTACTCCTATTAAAATACAGAATGATGGTTGATAACATTACCAAACCCAATAACAAAAGGAGGATCATATATCTGCTAACCCCGTTTTTTATCTTTTCTTTTTCTTCCCGAACTTCTGGGAGATTACCGTTTTTCACAAATGTTCTCCAGTCTTCGAAACCAATATATCTTGCCAAAGCGTCTAAGGTAGAAGTATTGGGCGTTGAACCATAACCAACCTTTCCGCAAAGCCTTTTTAAAGTGGAAACACTTAACAAAGTCCCTGTATCTTTTTGAATGGATTCGCTGAGCATCTTGAAATCTTTCGTTTCCCAATCCTTGAGTGAACCCCTCCCGAGTTTTTCCTCTATGAGCTCAAAGCAATGTGCGATATGTTCCTTGTACCTTTCCATTTAAAAATTATAGCAGTGATGAACCAACTTGAACAGAGATGAACAGCTAAATCCACATAAAAATATGATCGAGTTAATACATTTGAAATCATCAATCAATATACATCAAAAATAAATTTTATTATGAAAACACGAATCCATACTTTTTTAATTCTAGGAATTGTTCTTATTCAACTTTCATGCGCCCAAGAAAACAAGAAAAATAGCAAAGTACAAGCGTTTCCATTTGCCGATACGAATTGGACAGTACAAAATGCCGATGGTTCCGTGGCTGAAATAAAAACCTTGGAATATAAGGGCAAACAAGCCCTGCAGCTGGAAGCAAGTCAGAGTGCTTATCTAAAAGACAAAAAATATAAAAATTTTGTAATGGAATTTTACTGCAATGGCTCCTTTCCGGGATTTGGTTTTAGGGTAATAGACAACAAAAATTACGAATACGTTTACCTAAGAATACCGATGAGCAAAAAACGGGATGCCCTGCAATATTTACCGATTTATAATGGAAGCCTGCCATGGCAGCTTTATAACTACCCAAAATATGAGGGACAGGCAACATTTCCAAGAGAGCAGATAGCCACTTTACCATTATCTTTTGAGGATGTAATGGTCACGGGAAAAATAAGTGGAGAATTACTAAATGCCTTGAAAGGTTTAGGGATTTCATTATCAAAGGAATCAGAGATAGATATTCCGAATGAGACCATGCAATATATTTTTGATACCCAGAACAAAAATGTAGTGCTTTTTGAGAAATTGGATGATGCTATCTCGTTTTTGGATTTCCGCACATGGATCCGGACTAAAGTCGAAGTTTTAGACCATAAAATGCTCGTTTATATAGAAGATATGGAAACGCCGACCTTTGTGGTTGATAATTTAAAGCGTGATGCAGAGGAAGGCGGCATAAGTTTAATAAGTGATTTTGATCAGGTATATTTTAGTGATTTTTCTGTCACGGAAATGGAAGCTAATGAAGTGTCAAAAAATAGCTTAAATAAAAAAAGCCTTTCTCCCAATTATTTGACAAAATGGGAGGTGTCTGAGATGTTCACCAAAGACTCGATTAATTTCCTATCGCAAGTAGATTCGCTATTCGAAAATAAAGGGAAATTTAAATCGATTCAGGCTGATGATGATGGTCTTCTCAACATCAGTCGCTTTTATGATGATATGACCAAAACGGTTGCCTTAAGCTGTACGATCATTTCCGATTCGGACAAAACAGTTGGCCTTAACTTTGACTATGCCGATCATTTAGTTATTTTGTTGAATTCGAAAGTACTTTTCGACAAGGGAATGAACTTTCAAGCTCCTCCTGAGAAAGGGGAAGAGGGAAGGGTTTTTGTAGACGATGAGTACGTTGAATTAAATCTATCAAAAGGCTCTAACAAATTGATCTTTGTTTTATCAGCGGATAATAGGCAAAAATTCAATTGGGGATGTATTGCGAAGTTGGAAAATTTGGAGGGAATTAAAATTGAATAATTACGGACATTTGTCTTATGATGTTCACTTAAAACAAATGTTTAAGGTAACGCTTAACAAGGGTTTATTTGAACTATGGAAAGGGTTTAGCTAATGCATTTTAGGTTTGTGGTCAGTTTTTATTCTGCATATTCAGCTATTTTTTCGGCTAACACATTTAATTTTTGATGGACATCAGGCCCAGAAACATTAGTAACAATATAAACACCTGTTTCCGTTTCTGGAATAATGGTCAACCAACTAGATGTTCCAAAGGCTCCGCCATTTTGAAATATTTTTGTTGGCTTATCGTCATTTTTGAAAATTTGCCAAAAAAGGCCATTTTCAAAATCCCCGTATTTTCCATTGAATAATTCCTGATGTGAAGTTTGAATTAGCGGATTGTTCGCTTCCAATTGGAATTGAATATATTTTAGCATATCATCCAAGTTTGAAATTATTCCGCCCTCCGCTTGCAATTCTTTTTCGACCCTAGGTGGCATTTCAATTCCGTTGGCATTTAGGCCTTTTGCCAAAAATCGCTTATTTTCTTCGGAAATTCCTACATAGGTATTGTTCATTTTTAACGGTTCTAGGATATAATTTTTGATTAAGCCCTCGTATGGCTTTTCATATATTCTTTCAAGGCAATAACCCAGAAGATTAGCACCAACGTTAGAATAGCTAAATTTATGTCCCGACATAGTATCTAATTTTACTTTATGCAATTCTTGCAAAAATTGTTTTTTGGTAAATCCAGCTTGTAATTCGTTTATTTTAAAAGGTAGTAAGTCCCAATTTGGGTTTTCAAATATTTCAGGCTTGTTAGGAAACATATTGGGCAATCCACTTGTATGAGTTACCAAATTTCTAAATGTTATTGGTTGTCCATTAGATTCTAAGTTTGGGTAATGCTCTGGTAAATATCTCCTTATGTCGTTATCAAGTTCAACTTTTTTGTCCAAAATGGCTTTTGCTAATAAAGTGCCTGTGAATGTTTTTGTTAAAGAAGCTATTTCATAAAGAGTTTGATCGTTCGGACTTTCACCATTTGTCAATTTTCCTTTGTGAAATTTGTAAATCTCACCATCTTTAATTACTCCAATGGTAAGCGATTTTATTTCTCCATTTATAAGTATGGAGTCGCATTCCTTGTTTATGAAACTACTTAAATTGTCTTGAGTTTGACAGCTTACGATTCCCGAAATTGTCAATAAGAATAGTGTTAATTGGAATAGATTTATTTTCATCGTTCGGCTTTAGCTTAAAGACGAATAAAAAATCTCTATGTGGCAAATATCTCAAAGTTTAATCAAAATAAACATAACTAGCTATATGAATACAAAAATGGCTTTTCAATGGTTAAAGCCAACGAATAAAGATACTTCACTGCTCTGCAAGTTTTAAACTTCGCAGTTCTACTACTTTTTCAAAACTGACTTCATTCACATAAAGGTTTCGAGGTGGGCGTAATGATATAGATTTAAAAGATAGTTTTTCATAAAGTATTATGTTTAACACGAGCATGATACTCAAGGTATGGCCACAAGAAAGAATTCGTGCGGCAGTAGTGCGGTCATATTATTCTTTCAATACATTTACAGGATTTGTCATTGAACTTTTTACTGTATGATATGAAACCGTACCTAGAAAAATTATCATCAAGCTTATACTAGCAAGAAGAATAGTTTCCGAAGCGATTTCAACTTTATATGCAAAAATTGCAAGCCATTCTTCCATTAAAATATAAGCTAATGGACAACCGATAATGAAGGCTATTAGAATAGCTCCCAAATAACTTTTTAAATAAAGTATTAAAATCTCGGTTGATGATGCTCCTAAAACCTTTCGTATCCCAATTTCTTTTCGCCTTTTAACTGACAAGGTAAGAGACAACCCATATAGTCCTAAGCATGAAATTAAAATCGAAAGTGCAGTGAAGTATTTGAAAAAAATTCCGAAATGCTGACTTTCCTCATCTTGCGCGGCAAATTGTTCTTCAAGAAAAAAGTAGTCAAATGGCAAGCTTGGATAGCTTTCATTCCATATTTGCTCAATTTTAGAGATACTTTCAGCAAATTCAGTACTATGCAATCCAGTCCGTCGAATTCTTAAAGAAGAATGACCTCTAGTGATATTATATTTAAAAGCTAAAGGTCTTACTTCATATTTGAGGGATGTTTGATGGAAATCTTTTACAATTCCGATTAAAGTATAATCAACACTGGTATCTTCATAGTCTATAATTTTAGAGTTGATAGCCTTTTGGAAGTCGGAAATTCCTAAGGCTTTTGCAGCAGATTCATTAATTATTATACTCGATTTATTTTTGGCTATTGCATCAGGGATAAAGTCGTTTCCCGAAATTAACTCTCCTCCGTACAGTCTGAAAAACTGATCATCTACGCCATTTTGATGTATAAGTGCCTTATTGCCAATACCCTCGAAACTCATGAAAGTTTCACGGCGATATTCTTCTCCTGGGACTGTTGTTGAGGAAGCTACATGGGTTACAATAGGTACTTCAGCACACCTTTCTTTAAACAGCTTTAGAATCTCGCTCTTTGCATAAAAAGTCGTGTCTTTGGCCATTGCTGCTTTTACTACAATTACCTGTTCTATGTCTAAGCCTTTATCTTTTGTTTGCAGGTATTCCAGTTGATCAGAGATGACAAAAATGCTTATCAAAAGAACTGTGGAAACAGAAAATTGAAAAACTACCAGGGCTCTTCTGAGACCGATACTGCTTATTTTTGTGCTGTTTATAATACGTAAGCTATCTCCAAAATCTTGTGATAAAAGTAAAAGTGTTGGAATTAAAGCCGCCAATACAACTCCAATCCCAAAAATGAGAAGCATAGCCAAATTAATGGGTGTAGGGTCATTGAATAATGGCAATAAATGACCATTTGTTAAAGCCATCATTGGCTGCTCAATCAATAAGTAAATAACGATAATGAGGACGAAGGATATAAAACAAATCAGGCTTGACTCGATAACAAATTGTATTTGCAAATCGAATTTAGTTGCCCCCATTATTCTGAGCACACCTACTTCTTTTATTCTCCAGTAGGATTGTGCAATGATTTGATTAATATAATTTATCCAAGAAATAAAAATTACGAAAATTCCAACGGTTAGCAGTAGAAAATCAGTAATCGAGAATGGAACACCAGAAATTGATTCGAATGATATTGTCAATTTTTTATTTGCCGCCTTCAATTGAGGAACATTTTCTAGAATATTTGTAATTTTTTGGCCAACTGCGTTTGGATTAATATTTTCCTTAAGCAGTATAAATAAGGAATAGTCAGGAACTGTCCATAATTCTTCGTCATTGAGTTCAGCTTGCGTTAGCAAGAAATCAAATTGGAATCTTGAAAGTTTTGGAATATCTTCTATAACTCCAGATACCGTATACGTATTCTCTTGGCCCCAAGTTGTTCGAATTGTTAGAGTGTTTCCGATTGGATGAGTATTGCCAAAATATTTTGTGCTTGAAGATTTTGTTAAGACAATAGAATTGGAACCATCAAGTGCCGTGTTCTTATCGCCCTGAATAAATGGAAATGTAAATATCTCAAAGAAATTGGAATCTGTAATAAATACTCCTCCCTCTGTAAACGAAACAACTTCTCCACTTTCTTGTTCAGCAATGACCAAAGACTCTACATGCTTATAATATTTTGTATAATCAATTAATTCTGGAATTTGAACTAAAAACTCGGCAACTCCCAAATAAGTCGACTTTTTTTCATTTTGAAGTTTCCCATCAGAAAATTCACTTTGATTTATAGAGTAAATAGAGTTCTTTTTTTCATGAAAGCTATCAAATTGTTTAGAACCTCCTAAGTATTTTGCTATAATCAAAGCCGATAGCATTCCAAATACAAGCCCAACTACATTGATAATTGTATAGTACCTATTCTTTATCAAGTTTTTCCTCGCCAGCTTAAAATAATGGAATATCATTTATATTTTTTTAATGTCTAATTGTAAGCATCTGCAGGAATTGGTTTGTAAAAAATATCTTTTTTAAAATTCTAGAGAGTAGGCAGTTCTATTCATGAGAGGCATAAAGATCCGTTCAATAAGGGTTTGATTGTTCATCCTGCAGAAGCCACAAAATCCAAGTTGTTATTCGCGGTTATTTTCCCATTTATAATTTTCGTTCGCCCATTTTATTGTCGGCTCAATCCACTCTTTTAAGGGTTTGAATAAAAATCCGTGTCCCATCCCTGTATTCAGCCCTATTTCCTTAAAGTGTTTAATTTCGCAAGTTGAATTTTCCTTTCGTTCCATTGCAGAAACTCCAAATGGGTCTGATTTTTCGTAAATCGTTAAGATGTTCCCGCAATAGTTGATTTCAGGTATGTTTTGAATGTCTGAATCCATAAAACTCGCAATGAACACAAAATTCAAATTAGGATTGTTTGCTAGAGTCGAAACATATTGGGCAATGTATCCTCCTTTTGAAGTACCGACCACTGTTATTTTGTTTGGCTTAATTCCGTTTTTCTTTAAACTGTCGATTTGGTCAACAATTCCTGTTGCATATTCCCTTGCATTGACATTTTCATTTCGTTGTTCGCTGATGACCTTAAATCCGTTTGCTTTAAATTCGTTGATGATTTCGAGGTATTCCGTTCTTCCGTATTCGGGGTGTTCATCCTGTAAACGGTGTTCTTCTAAGAATCTATTGTGCAGAAAGAAAATGTATTTGTCGTTGTTTTGTTGCCAGGCTCCAACCGTACAATAGAGAAGAATACCTAAAAATATGACTGGAATTTTGTCTTTCATAGCATACAGAAATTCAAATGTTCATGATTATCCGGGATAGTCCACATAGGTAAACGACTTATGTATAATTTTCCACTTACCATCGTACTTTAATAAGAGTAAGTAGTCCGTATAAATCCGGTTTCTGTCGGGCATAATAATTTCGATTTTTGCATTTGCCGCATCGTTTTCATAGTCAATGGAAACAATTCTTCCTATTCTATTGCTTTTCTTTCCCTGTGTTATATTGTTGATGTAGTTTTCTCCCGACCAAATGATTAAACTATCATTTGCAATATGAAAAAGTTTTAAATCTTTGTGAAACGCATTTCTGACTCTTTCAGGGTCTCCATTTGAAGTGCCCTCAATGTAATCTAACAATGCTTTCTGAATAAGTTCAATTTCGGATTGGGCTCTCAGGTCCGAAGTACCTATAAAGATAATTATGAAAAAGAGAACTTTTGTTAATTTCATTGTTCCTGTTTGTTCAAATTGTGGCCAAGATCTTGCCAAATGGAGCGACGTTCTTGATTTTAAATTGTTGTGTATCTAAGATACAAATAAGATTAGGAAGACGGTAAGAACTTTACCAAATTGCGGTTAAGGTTATTTTTCGCGGCATCACAATAGTATCTGCTACAAGTGGTCGCTCCCAAGAACCCAAGGCGATTTGGTTGAGTCCCGATGAGTCCTTTAGAAAACATAGATTTATTCTTGTGTTTCTAACTTTTTAAGTTGTTCAGTTGCTTGCTCATTCTCAGGATTAAACTCCAAGCTCTTTTTATAATTTTCTTTTGCCTGGTCCATAGATCCTGCCTGCATTTGAAAATCTGCTAAAAAACTATAGGGATACCATTGGTCAGGGTAAGCTTGAACCATAAGTTTTAAAAGGTCAATGGCTTTATCAAGCTTGCCTTGAGTTGCGTACTTTTCAGCATACTCGAAAGTGTTTCTGTCAATAATGCTATTGTCAAGTTCAGTAAGTCTTTCACTCGCCGCTTCAAATCCTTGTTCTTCATAGGTTTTTATAACTTCCTCCGTATTTAAAAACTGCTCAATTTCCGGCGTATTTCCAAAAAATATTTTTCGAATATTTGTCCGCACTTGAGCCCAACCATCGTTTGGACTTCGATTAGACATTGTCACGATAATTAAATGCTCTCCAAGCACCATATCTATTTCTCCCGAAATTCCTGGTGCTCCACCATTATGACCATACATTTTTGTTCCATTCAAGTCTCTTAAACTCATTCCATAGCCGTAACCATTGTTAAAATGGTCGGCAGTCATTTGCATGAAGGATTCTTCATTTAGGAGCTTAAAACCTTGAAAGGCAAGTGCAAATTTTTGTAAATCCATAACAGTGGAATTACCACCGCCTGCTGAACTTAACAATGGTCCAGTTGAAGTCATATTTGCTAGATTGAATACATTTTCAGCCAAATATTCATTATAACTTTTGCTTGTAATTTTTTCAATGATTAAACCTAAAACGATGTATCCAGCGTTGCTATACCTCATTCTTTCTCCCGGTTTGAACTCCAAAGGGTCATTTACGAAAAAAGGTAAATAGTCTGCTAAATTTTTAATTGAATCTTTGTTTTTGTCAAATTCGGGACTGAAAAAATCTCCTAAACCCGATGTGTGTGTTAGTAATTGCTGAATTGTAATTTCTTTAACTTCGCTATTTGGATAATCAGACAATATTTCTCCAACGGTTTGTTCGAGTTTTATTTTTCCTTGTTCCTTTAACTGCATTATAGAAACGGAGGTAAACATTTTTCCCATTGATGCTAAATCATATTTTGTATTTACATCGTTGGTTTCATTATTGGATTCATTAAAACCATATGCTTTTTGAAACAAAACGTTTTTACCGTCCGTTATTAAAATTGTCCCATTATAATTTTTCCCTAAATCGGTGCTATCTAAGAGTACCTGAACCTCTTTTACTTTTTCTGAATATTTCGATTTCTGGTTGTCTGTTGTTTTACAGGAATTGAAAATCCCAACGCATAGAAATGCAATGATTATATTTTTCATTTTAATGTATTTAAAATTATTTTGTTTAGTGCATTGAAAAGGAGTTCCTTTTCTTCATCGCTTAAATTCTCCAAAGCTATTTCCCTGTTTTTATTAATAACTGGAATGGATAGTTCCAAAACATGTTTTCCTTTATTGGTGATTTTTAAATCTTTTTTTCTTCGGTCCTCTTTACTATCTTCTCGTAGTAAGAATTCTCTTTTAACCAAAAGTTCAATCATTCGGGTTATGGAAGCAACATCTTTAAATAAGAGTTCAGCTAATTCTACTTGACTTGTATCAGGTCTTTGGTCTATTTGAATCAATAATAGTATTTGGTTGATTGTTATAGAATAGCCAATTTTATTTAAGTTACTCTGTGCCATTGTCCTGTATTGTTTAATGGCTTTTTCTATTTGGTAGAAAATTGTGTTCTCAGGGTTTTTAAAACTATTCATTGATATAAATATGATTGATATATCAAATATATAAATAAATTTTATAGTTGCAACATACATTTTTCCAACGGAAAATGTCCGCCTGACATAAAGATAATTGATTGTAGGAATTTCAATTGGGAATTCGGCCCGCAATTAATTATACATTGAATGGCGTTATTTTTTCAATTCCTCCAATACGTCCAATACTTCTTTGCAAAAGATGTCGGCATTTTCTTTTTTGGTAAAGATGCTTGTGTGAT
>CAYTDS010000074.1:0-9333 GCA_964436555.1 uncultured Flavobacteriaceae bacterium
ATGGCGTTTCACCGTATAGAGTTTACCTGATTTCACTACAGCATTACCTGTACATTCTTTCTGTTGCACTTGTCCTATCCGCAGTTACTGCAACATACGCCGTAACTCACAGATGACGGGTGTTACCCGCTATACTGCACTATGGTGTCCGGACTTTCCTCTTCATCCCATATAAAATATGCAATGCAGCGATAAAGCGACCTGCCTAGTGCAAAAGTACAGCAATTGTTGATAAAATAATCCTTAAAGTATCATAAATGAATTCCATACTGAGTTGCTATTTTTATATTTGTACATAGGTACTGGACAGTCAGCTAATGTCCCAAAAAAATTACATTCAGTGGAACCTTTTGTAGTATCAGCATTAAAGTATAGACCCCAAACATTTAAAGACGTTGTGGGGCAACAAACTATTACCAATACGCTTATTAATGCCATTGAAAACAACCACTTAGCTCAGGCACTTCTGTTCTGTGGCCCCAGAGGTGTAGGTAAAACCACCTGTGCCCGGATTCTAGCTAAGAAAATTAATGAAAGTGTTACGGAAAATCCTAATGAGGACTTTGCATTTAATATTTTTGAATTGGACGCTGCCTCTAACAATTCGGTAGACGACATTCGGAATTTAACAGATCAGGTACGCATTCCTCCTCAAGTTGGTAAATTTAAAGTTTATATTATTGATGAGGTACATATGCTATCACCAGCGGCGTTCAATGCCTTTCTGAAAACGCTGGAAGAGCCTCCAAAACATGCTATTTTTATACTAGCAACTACCGAGAAGCACAAAATAATACCCACTATTCTTTCTCGTTGTCAAATTTTTGATTTCAAGCGGATTACAGTTAAAGATGCTGCGGCATATTTAAAGTATATTGCTGAAAATCAAGGAATAGAAGCAGAGGAAACTGCCCTTCACATTATTGCGCAAAAAGCGGACGGAGCTATGCGGGATGCACTTTCTATCTTTGATAGGGTGGTTAGCTATTCCGGTAAAAAACTTACCCGAAAAGCGGTAACTGAAAATTTGAACGTGCTGGATTATGAAACCTATTTCAAGACCACGGATCTTATTCTTGTCAATGATATTCCTGGTCTTTTCATACTTTTGAATGATACCCTTGCGAAAGGTTTTGACGGGCATCATTTTATAACCGGGTTGGCCTCTCACTTTAGGGATCTAATGGTTTGTCAACACCAGGACACCATAAGCCTTTTGGAGGTTGGACAAGAAATCCAAAAGGATTATTTGGAACAATCCAGGAAGACATCAATGGACTTTCTTTTAAAGGCAGTGGACCTGGCTAATGAATGCGATCTGAACTATAAAAACAGTAAGCATCAACGCCTTCTAGTGGAGCTTACCCTTATGAAACTTGCCTCCATCAATTTTGAGGGCGAAAAAAAAAACCCTAGTTCCATAGGGATTGATAGTGTTTCGATAGATTTTATAATCCCTGCTTCGCACTTTAAAAATAATAATCAATCTAGTAGTCTTGGTAGTTTTAAAAACTCCCTTACACTCACAACACATAATTCTAATCCAAAATCCGAGGAGGATGAGGTAATAGTTTCAAATACTTTAGAAAGAATACACAATGGAGTATCAATACAAAATAAGGAACATCAGACACTCATAATAGATCAGCAATCACCTGCAGTTACTACCAACTTTGCCTCTATTACGGAAAAGATGACCCTAAATGTACCCTCAAAAAGGGTTTCCGGTTTATCATTGTCCAGTCTTAAAGCAAAAAAAGAACACCAACTAAATAAAATAGAGGTTGTTTTAGATGAAGGTGATTTACCTAAAGAACCTTTTACAGAATTGGAATTACAAGAACATTGGGCGGTTTTTATTGAAAAATTGGAAGAAGATGGGCGTAAAATTTTAGCTTCAAGTTTGCATTCCGATTTACCAAAACTCCAAGATGAAAATACGATTTGGATAGAATTGCCCAACAGTACCATGAAAAAGGAGGTGGAACGGGATCAGTATGACTTAATGGAATACTTAAAGCTAAAACTCAATAATCACTTTATTAAACTAAAGATTAAGGTTAATGAAGAAAAGGCTCAGAAATATGCGTTCACACCAGAAGAAAAATATGAAAAACTAAGGGAGAAAAATCCGGTTTTAGATCTCCTAAAAAAAGAATTTGATCTTGATTTATAATTACAAATGGCTATGCTTGGTTTAAAATTACCTACAGATCCCAGATGGGTTAACATTGTTGAAAAAAACATAGATGAGATTTTAACAGATCATGCCTATTGTGAACAAAAAGCCGCCAGTACAGCAATTTCTTTAATTGTTAGCTTTCCGGAATATCCTGATTTGGTAGAAGAAATGATTGCCTTGTCCCGTGAAGAAATGGCACATTTTAAAATGGTGCATGACCGGATTCTTGCCCGAGGCCAAAAGTTAGGTAGAGATAGGAAAGACGAATATGTAATAGAACTTTTAAAATTTTTTCCTAAAGGTGGTAGCAGAACCACTCAGTTGGTACACCGTCTCTTATTAGCTGCATTAATTGAAGCAAGAAGCTGTGAACGTTTTAGATTACTTTCAGAGCAATTGGAAGATAAAGAACTAGCCGAGTTTTACCGTAAGTTAATGGTCAGTGAAGCTGGGCACTACACACTCTTTTTAGCATTTGCCCGTGACTATGGGGATCGCAAGGAAGTGGATCAAAAATGGACAGCTTTGCTGGAATATGAGGGCAATATCATGAAAAATTTAGGTAAAAACGTAAGTATCCACGGTTAAAAACCTTTGGTAATCCTTAATTCTCTGAGAAATATAATGCCTTAATAATACCGTCTGAAAGACCTATTTTTGGTACATGTATTTTCTTGGCTCCACTCCATTTTGCTGCTAACAAATAGATCCTTGCGGCAGGTATAATAACGTCTGCTCTATCCGGATTAAGTCCTAATTCTGATACCCTTTGGTCATAGCTAAGTCTCTCTAAAATTTGAAGCTGATTTTTAAGCCACACATAAGAAAGTGGCTCCCCTAGCTTTCTTCCGGACATTTTATGAAGTTTATTAATGTTTCCACCGGAACCTATAATGGAAACCTCCGAAAGGTCCTTTATTGATTCTTTAACCCAAAATTCCAATTCCAGCCAACTCTCTTCACGAACCATACCATTTAATAAACGAACAGTCCCTATTTTGGCCGATTTACTGTCCACAATTTTTCCTCCGGAAAAAAGCGTAAATTCTGTGCTACCTCCACCAACATCAATATATAAATAAGAGTGGTCTTGTTGCAACAAGGTCTTTAAATCGAATGAAGCAATTATTTCGGCCTCCTTTTTTCCATCAATCATTTCAACAACCACCCCAGATTCTTTTTCAATTCGCTCAATAATTCTAAAACCATTGTTCGCCTCCCTTAGGGCTGAAGTGGCACACGCCCTGTATTTTTCTACCCCATTTACATCCATTAGCAGCTTAAAAGCCTTCATCGTATCTATTATTCTCTTTATATTATGCTCAGAAATTTCTCCTACAGTAAATGAATCTTCACCTAAGCGCACCGGAACCCTAATTAAGGCACTTTTACGAAACCTTGTTTCCTTATTTTTCTCCTCTATAACGTTATGAGTTAACAAACGTATTGCATTGGAACCAATATCTATTGCAGCAAACTTTCTTACTTTCACTAAACTTTCTATTTTAATTAGAAATGAGTAATCTTATGCCTTTAATTATTAACATATAAAATTGCAATGAACTACTCTTTTAATTTGTTCGAATAATAATCATAAGTAGCAAACTGTGACCGTAATTTTGGATTTTTATCCCTCCTGTAGGCATTGTCTTGCTTTTCTGAAAAAACTCTGGCTTTCACATTATCCTTCCAGCAAAGTTCAAAAACATCTGTAATCTCTTGCTTTAAATCTTCATCATAAATTGGACACCCAACTTCCACCCTGTAATCCAAATTGCGGGTCATCCAGTCTGCAGAAGAAATATATACCTTAGGATTTCCACAATTACTGAAAATAAAAACGCGTGGGTGTTCCAAAAACTTATCCACAATACTTATAGCTTCTATATTTTCACTCATCCCCTTCACCCCAGGAATCAAACAACAAATACCTCTTATAATAAGCTGAATTTTTACTCCGGCGTTACTGGCTTCATACAATTTATCTACCATTTTGTATGAGGTAAAACTATTCATTTTAATTTTAATATAGGCTTCCTTTCCAGCCTTGGCATTTTTAATCTCTTGGTCAATCAATTTCCGGAATACATTTTTTGTATAATGCGGGGAAACAATTAAGTGTTTGTACTTATTGATTTTATATGTGGTCTCGAAGAAATCAAAAACTTTACTCAATTCCTTTAAAATAGGTTCACGTGCTGTAAAAAGGGTATAATCAGTATAAATCCGTGCAGTTGCCTCATTAAAATTGCCGGTACTCATAAAACCGTATCTTTTGATTTCTCCGGCTTCTTCTCTTTCGACTAGGCATATTTTACTATGTACCTTTAAACCTCTTACTCCAAAAATAAGTTTTACTCCTTCTGCCTGTAATTGTTCTGCATATTGAATATTTGCCTGCTCATCAAATCTGGCCTGTAGTTCTATTTGTACTGTAACTTGTTTTCCATTCTTAACTGCGTTAATTAGTGATGCCGCAATTTGAGAATCATCTGCCAAGCGATACACGGTAATTTTAATATTCCTTACCTTGGGATCCAATGCCGCTTCCCGTAAAAACTTAATAACATAATAAAAGGTTTGGTAAGGAGTATATTGCAAATAGTCCTTCTTAGCTACTCTTTCAAAAAGGCTACCTTCTAAAGTAAGTCCTTTTACTGGTAATGGTACAATTTTAGGATACTGTAACTCTTTTCTCCCCAAACTAGGGAACTTCATATAATCGCGCCTGTTGTGGTATCTTCCTCCAGGAATTACACTGTCTGTATCCTCAATATCCATCTTATCAAGTAAAAATCGTAATGTATCCTTTCCTATGGCTTGATCATAAACAAAACGAACCGGGTCACTAATTTGCCGATGCTCAACACTGGTAGAGATTTTTTCTATAAAACTTTTACTTAAATCATTATCCATATCCAGCTCTGCATCTCTGGTAATTTTTATCATATGCGCTGAGATAGATTGATAATCGAACATTGTGAAGATATTGTCCAGATTATATCTGATTAAATCATCCAGAAGCATGATATAACTCTTCTTGTTTTCATTTGGTAACTCCACAAACCGGTTAATTCCTCTAGGTATCTCTATTAAAGCGTACCTAACTTCTTTTTTTGTACTGCGTACTTTTGGATCTTTTTTCAAAACCATTTTAACAGCCAAATAAGCAGCGGTATCCTTGAGCATTGGAAATTCCGTTAGATCATTTAGGATAATGGTCATAAGTACCGGGCTTACCTTTTGAATAAAATAGTCCTTAATAAATTCAGCCTGTTTTTCATTAACCACATTTTCATTTACAATAAAAATGTTCTTTTTCTCTAGTTCTTTCTCTATGTTTCCCAAGATAGTTAAGCTATCAGCCTGCTGCTTAATTACTATTTCTGTGATCTGATCTAACAAATCTTTTGCGACCTCACCTCCCAAAACACTTTTTCCTTGCTTACCTGCTTCTACAATGCGCTTTACCGTTGCGTAACGCACCTTAAAAAACTCATCTAGATTGTTACTAAATATTCCCAGAAACCGCAATCTTTCTATTAAGGGTACGTTTTTATCTGCACTTTCCTGTAACACACGCTCATTAAACTGTAACCAGCTAATTTCTCTATTTACATATTGGTATTTGTTAATCATACTGCTATAACTGTTTTGGAAATAGGGTTCGAATGGTAACACCCTTTGTTAGGGATTTCCAGCTATTCGTATCAAAGTTTAGTTCTACCAAGCCTGCGGTTGGTACATTTTCGATGGGTAAACTTCCCAGTTTATTAACTAAATAAGTAAAAGCATTATTATGACCAAATAACATTACCGTGCTAGCAGATTCATTTAGTTGATTTATAAACTTTAAAACTTTATCACCGGAAAAATCATAGAGATCATCCACGCAATAAAAGGAATTATAAGGTATCTTTAACTCTCGCAAAAAAATCATGCAGGTAGCTAGTGCACGTGCAGCCGGACTCGAATAGATTACATCAACCTGTACTCTATAAGATTTTAGTACTTTTGCAACCTTATAAGCCGCTTTAACCCCGCCTTCTTCCAAGGGCCTATCGATATCGTCAACCCTATAATCCCAAGTAGATTTTGCATGCCTGACAAAGATTAGTGTTTTCATCTGTTTACTTTATTTAATTACCATCAGGAATCCGCGGTATAATTGCAATTCCCAAAATATCATCTATTGGTTTAATAAACTCTTTACATAGAGTTTAATAGAAAATTACTATTAGGGTGCTAGTCTTTCTATTTTCCAATTATAGTCCTCCTGCAGGGAATATCTTATTCTGTCATGCAGCCTATTTGGCCTTCCTTGCCAAAACTCTATTGATATTGGTTTTACTATGTACCCTCCCCAATATGAGGGGCGTGTTATTTCTTTGTTTTGATATTGCAGCTCCAATTGTTTTAATTTATCTTCTAAAATTTCCCGAGAAGCTATTACGCTGCTCTGCTCAGAGACAATTGCGCCCAATTTACTGCCCTCCGGCCTAGATTCAAAATAGCCATCTGATAAATTTTCTGAAATTTTCTCCGCTATCCCTTTTATAATTACCTGCCGCTCCATACTTGGCCAAAAAAACGAAAGACAGACTTTTGGGTTTCGAGAAATAGCCATACCCTTTTCACTTTTATAATTGGTGTAAAAAATAAAGCCTTCATATGTATATTTTTTTAATAATACCACTCTGGCTTTTGGAAAACCATCCAAGCCTAGCGTTGAAATCGACATAGCATTTGGTTCGTCAACGCTCTCAGATGCCTCTACCTCATAAAACCACTTCTGGAACAACTCCATAGGGTTATCCGAAATAGTATCTTCTGATAAGGAACTTTTTTCGTAGATTTTTCTATAATTTCCCAAGTCTTTTTGCATGGATAAAAGCTAATTTATGTCTTTTAACAAAGTTGCATAAAAGAATGCAAAACAAGAAAGTTCTGCCTGTATTTTATAAAAAATTCAGGGTAGCTTAAAACTCGAAGACTTTTCCATCTTCCGCGAGTTCCACATGGGAAAATAATTCTTCAGCCTCTTCCTTAAAAGAATCTAATTCACCATATCGGGTAGAATAATGACCCAATATCAATGTTCCGACATTTGCCTTTGTAGCAATTTGTGCCGCCTCTCTGGCGGTTGCGTGTTTTGTTTTAACAGCTAGGTCGACCTCAGATTGCAAAAAAGTAGCTTCATGATACAAAACATCTGAATTCTGTATAATCGGAATTATAGCCGTGTTGTAAGCAGTATCACTACAATAGGCATAACTCTTAGGTTTTTGAGGATCAAAGCTAAGTGCAGTATTTGGTATTTCTGTGCCATTATCCAACACAATGTCTTTTCCGTTCTTAATATTCTGAAAATAGCAAGTGTCTATTTTAAACCGAGTAACAGCTTCCACATTTAATTTTCTTTCGGCTGGTTTTTCCTGAAATAGAAAGCCGTTGGTGTAAATTCTATGGATAAGGGGAATGGTCCGTACCAGTACTTTTTCGTTTTCAAATATAACCTCAGACTCAGATGATCTTAATTCATGAAAAACAAGAGGATAATTGGTCCATGAGTCGCCCAATTTTAATAGTAACGTAATTGCCTCCTTAATACCTGCAGGACCGTAAATATGTAGTTCTTTTTCCCTACCTAGTAATCTGAATGTAGAGATAAGCCCTGGAAGGCCAAAAAAGTGGTCACCATGCAAATGCGAGATAAAGATGTGGTTAATCTTTGAAAACTTGATTTTATTTTTTCGTAATTGAACTTGAGTTCCTTCACCACAATCAATTAAAAACAATTGATTTCCCATCTCCAAAACCTGAGATGTGGGATTACTTAACGTTCGCGGGGTAGCCGCATAGCATCCAAGAATATGTAATTTCAAAGCTCTAAATCCCTTTCTATTTCCTCCATTTCAATAATGTCTTTAGCCTCCTGAAGCGTAGGAACTACAATTATTTCATGGGGAAGTTCATTAAAAGAAACTCTATCACTTACTAATACAAAGGACTTTTTTTTCTTTTTGTGACTTTCTGAAAGTTGAAAAAATTCCAAAACATCTCCTGTACTTAGTTTTGAAAACGAGAATAAATTGACAATTATGTTGTCATTTTGAATAGTGGGATATGCGCTTAATAAATTTTCAACGAATTTCTGCAACGAGATATTTTCTTGAAAAACAATTGTTGTGTTACCTACTTTATCAAAAATCATAACTGTTATTTAATTTGTGAAGCTAATAAATATATGATGGCCATTCGTATAGCCACACCATTTTCTACCTGATTTAAAATGATGGACTGCTTAGAATCTGCAACATCACTCGTTATCTCAACTCCGCGGTTAATAGGTCCCGGGTGCATTATTACAATTTCCTTATCCAAGCTGTTCAATAAAACTTTGTTAATTCCGTATTGCTGTGTATATTCTCTAGTGGTTGGAAAATAGCTAATATCCAAGCGTTCATTTTGTATTCGTAGCATGTTAGCCACATCACACCAATTGAGCGCCTTTCTCAAATTAGGTTCTACTGAAACACCTAAGGATTCTATATGTTTTGGGATTAATGTTTTTGGGCCACATACCTTTACATTTGCTCCCTGCAATTTCAAAGCAAAAATATTAGATAGTGCAACTCTTGAATGCAAAATATCCCCTACAATGACCACATTTTTACCAGCAACTTCTCCCAATTTCTCCCGAATTGAAAAAGAATCCAAAAGTGCCTGAGTTGGATGTTCATGCGCCCCGTCACCGGCATTTATAATAGCGGCCTTCACATGTTTTGCTAAAAAAATTCCCGCACCAGGATTGGGATGCCGCATTACAACCATATCTACCTTCATAGATAGAATATTGTTAACAGTATCTATTAAAGTTTCGCCTTTTTTAACAGAGGACTGAGCTGCTGAAAAATTTACCACATCCGCAGAAAGCCTTTTCTCAGCCAATTCAAACGAAAGTCTGGTTCGTGTACTGTTTTCAAAGAAAATATTTGCGATAGTAATATCTCTGAGTGAAGGTACCTTTTTAATAGAGCGATTAATTACTTCTTTAAAGTGATCGGCAGTTTCAAAAATAAGGTTAATATCTTTAGCGCTTAGATATTTTATTCCCAGCAAGTGTTTTACACTTAATTCGGCCATGCTTT
>CAYTDS010000075.1:0-1552 GCA_964436555.1 uncultured Flavobacteriaceae bacterium
TTTAAGGAAACTTGACTTGTTAACTCTCCTTCTAACATTGCTTTTAAAGCCGACTCTTCAGTAGCCTTAACATCAGATTGAAGTGTGGTTAATTTGGCCAACGAAGCTACCAACGGGAATCCTTCATAATGATAGTTGATCCAATCTTGTTTAGTGCCATCGCGCTTTTCAACCTTTCCATTTGCGTCACCAGTTTGGAAACGACTTAATACAGCATCCTTTAGCCCTGTAGGAACAATCTCTGAAACTTGGGTTTTGTAATCTGTGATTCTTTTCATGAACTCTTTTCCGCCTTCGGATAAATTATCCCCCTGAAAAAACTTTTGATCTAAATAATCTGAATTGTCCATTCTAGCGTAATCCTTAGGATCTTCTAGTTTCGCCGTCATTTCTTTTTTTAGCCCTTCTAAATAATCAAAATACTCTTGAGATAAACTCTTAATTTTTTGCGCATTTTGATACAGGGTACCGTATTTCTGTTCATCCTCAGAAGCTTTTATCTCCAAGTTTGCCAAATATTCCGTATTACTTTCGGATGTTTTACTATTGGAGGTCTCTAGCTTTTCATTCATAATTCCGAATGCTGCCAATACCTCTTTACTCATGTTTAACGCCAACATTGCGATAAAGATCAAATACATTAAGTTGATCATTTTCTGCCGTGGTGTTGCCTTTCCTGATGCCATGTTATTTAATTAGATATTAATTATTAATTTGATTTGGGTTGGGATAATTAGTTTTCTAATTAATTTCTGCCCATTGCAGATAACATACCACCGTACACTCCATTTAAGGAAGATAAATTAGTTGCCAAAGATGCCATTTGATTTTTAAGGGCTCCTGCATTCTGAACTACTTCTTCATTAATAGAAGCTTGTCTGCTTGCGCTTTCCAACTGTACTTTGTAAAGACTATTTAAAGATTCCATTTGAGCTGCAGCCTGCGACAATTCTTCAGAATATTTTTTAGTATGTTGAATAGCGTCTGCAGTTGGTGCAATACCTTTTGCTGCACCTTCAAAATTACGAATACTGCTTCCTAAGCTGCTAAATAATTCAGCATCTATATTGGCATCTTTTAATAACTCGTCTAATTTTCTGGATAACAAACCTTCTGCTTCTTTTGCCTCAGCAACTTCATTTTTTCTACCTGAAGTTTCTGCTCCTGCTAGTTCAGGATATACCAAAGACCAGTCGTATTCATCATCTACAGGCTCAAAAGCACTGATAGCAAAAATAAGTGCCTCTGTAATAAGACCCACTGCTAGAAGAAGACCACCAGTAAGCGGTCCAAATTCCCAGTGAAGAATTTTGAATAACGCACCAATAATTACTACAGATGCTCCAAGGCCATAGGCCATATTAAATAATTTTTTTGTTGATTTTGACTGTGCCATAATTTTAGATTTAATTTAATTACAATTTGATTAATAAAGATTTGGTTTAAAATTTGATTTTTATTTGGGTTTACTTATAAATTATCTTCCTACTCTGTTGTTTCTTTGAGAATCTTCCTCGCCCATATAATCTTGAACGGTTCTAAAACCTATATA
>CAYTDS010000075.1:1652-9316 GCA_964436555.1 uncultured Flavobacteriaceae bacterium
CCCCTCTGAGGTTTAAAGTTGGCCATAAAGCAACCTGTGTCGCTAATTACATATGGGCCACCCCATGGGTACGTACCGCTTTCTATACCCCCCCTAGCGGCATATTCCCATTCGGCCTCTGTTGGTAATCTAAACTGATTTACAAATTGTCTTCCACGACTTTTCTGATCATCATTCTTGAACTTAGTTCTCCAATTACAGAACGCTTTGGCCTGTTGCCAATTTACACCCACTACAGGGTAATCTCCATACGCTTCATGCCAAAAATAATCATTATGCATTGGCTCATTGTAGGAATATTCAAAATCGCGAATCCAAACCGTAGTATCCGGGTAAATCTCTAGTTCTTCCTGTTTTATAAAATCCTTTCTTCTTCCCGTTTTGGAACGTGCCGCAGCTTCAATATCCATCCAGGTGTACTTATATTTTAACTTGGTAACATCAATTGTTCTTTGTCCGTTATACGACTCTTCCTCGGGAATATATAAGGAGTCCATGACCTCGGCATAATATTCATCCGGATATTTGGAAGTATTCCAAATTAAATCTATTTTCTTATTCAATGCTCTACCCTCATAACCTGTTTCACCCATGCCGGAATAACGATCTAGCATATATTTGTCATAAACAGAAGCTTTTGTGGTATCAGCATCTTTAAAGGCATAATCTCCAATTCCTCCATCCTCTGGACCTAATCCCAGCTCATCAGCAAGGACAGCTAATTGGGTACGTGCAATGGAATCTTTTACCCATTCCACAAACTGCCGATACTCACTGTTCGTAATTTCGGTATCGTCCATGTAAAACGAACGAACGGTTACTGTTTTGGTTGGCGCATTGAGAAGTTGGGCTTGATCTTCTTCACTCTTACCCATGATAAACGAACCCCTTGGGATCAATTCCATTCCGTAGGGTTTCTCCGGATACCACTTCTTTCCCTGGACTCCGACCAACTCTCCTTTTGTTTTGGACCCACAACTTGTGAGTAAAAAAACAAACGCTATAGATAATAACAATAGCTTCTTCATACTTTAGGTTAAATTTCGATTTAGATTATAAGTGCAATACAATGATTATTCTCTAAAACTGCTTTTTGAATAAATTATTGTACTAATTATAATAACCTGTTAAATTATTTTGATTAATTAAAACCTTTCTTATAGGCCTTAAACCACCGCTCCGGAATATTCTGATTACAAGCATCTAAATAATCCTTTTCAGTGCATGGTAATAACGCAGGTGATTTTATTTTAGTATTTGCAGATAAAATTGATGGAACTTCTACCCACCACCTATTACTCAGGTTGCTTTTAAAAAATATAAGCACTTCTAGGTCTATCGGAACGGTGTATTTAATGAAGTCAGTATTGTCTATATGGGGTATTTCTTTTTTGCGAAAGGTAATACCCTCCATAAAATACCATATGATTTGGGCGATGAGCTGAAAAGATTGTGTAGTATTCTCGCTCTCGTATATTCCAAATACTGAAACCGTATCACTTAAACCCGCATATCTGGCAATGGCACAGATCTCTCTACCTGTAAAGCCGTTGGGGGAAAAATTATCGGACATTCCTATTTCACTTGCACGTATAGCACGGGCATCCAAGCTTACAATATGGGCATTTCGCAATACAGGTTCTACCAGTGTAATATCTGCCGCTATTTCGCCCAAACGATAAGCATCAAAAAAAAGACGCTGCATTAAATCAATTTCTTCCTGAGCATTAAAATAACTTTGGTATCCTATGTTTGAAAAATTAAAAAGATTATTGGGTTTATCGGTAATAATTTTACTCATGTAACTATTGGAAGAAATAAGCTCTTCATCTGCACCAAAATCAAATCTACTGTCTATGGATACTAAATTTACCATATTGCTGAAGGCGTCAAAAGCACGGTATGTTGCATAGGTAAGATCTTGGGTAGCCCCTATAATAATAGGTATAACTTTTTCTTCCAGTAAAATGGAAACTATTTCCTGTACAACAAAATAGGTGTCCTGAGCAGTATGCCCTTCCTCCACGTCTCCCAAATCCACAATGGTAGAATTCCAGTTTCCAAGCATTAGCTTATATAACTGAAGTCTTATTTTTGAAATATCCAGTCGCTCCGGTTTTTTCTCAAAGGCATTTCGGGATTCGTGTACCCCAAAAATGGCAACAGTAGCATGTGCCAGAACTGGAAGTCCTTTCCGTGCAGTGTGCATATGTATATGTTTTCCTAGTGCCTGTGGCGGAAGCAGTTCGCAATGTGCTAAGACTCTATCCTCTACCGGAACTAAAAAATCAAATACCATGGTTACTTTTTAATCTTAGATTTGACGTTGGCTTTTTTCTTAGGTGTTCTTTTTTCAATAAGTGCTTTTACATCGGATAAGGATATTTGTGCCGCATCTACTTCTTTTGAAAGTTCTATTTTCAATTTCCCTTTAATAATTGTATGTCTCCCCCATCTTGCTTTCTCAATTCTTATAGCTTCATCAGGCCATTCTTGCACTACTTTATCAATCTCCTTTTGCTTTTTGGTCTCTATTAATTCTTTAATATCTTCCTGAGAGAGATTATCAAAATCATATTTTTTACTCACGTTGATAAAGATACCGTCCCATTTAATAAAAGCCCCAAAACGCCCTACCCCTTTAGTTACATCCTTACCTTCAAAAGTTGTAATTGGTGCATCGGTCTTTTCTTTTATCTGAATAAGTTCAATTGCTCTTTCTAAGCTAATATCTAAAGCGCTTTCGTCCTGCTCTAAAGAAACAAACTTTTTTCCAAACCGTACATAGGGCCCAAAACGCCCAACGTTACTTTCTATTTCTTCTCCCTTGTAAATTCCTAATTTCCTGGGAAGCTTAAAAAGTTCCATGGCATCTTCAAAAGTAATTGTATTTAAGGACTGGTCCGGCATTAAACTTGCAAACAAGGGTTTCTCATCTTCCTCAGCCATCCCTATTTGAACCATTGGCCCAAATCTGCCTAACCTTACAGAAACTTGCCTACCTGACTTTGGATCCTTACCCAATATACGTTCTCCGCTCGCCCTATCTGCGTTTTCTTCAACATCAACCACGTTAGGATGAAAATCTTCATAAAAAGTTTTCATTACTTTTTGCCAATCTTCTTCACCCGCTGCAATTTCATCAAAATCTTCTTCTACCTTAGCGGTAAAATGGTAATCCAGAATGTTGGAGAAATTACTTACCAAAAAGTCGTTCACAATAATACCAATATCTGTTGGCACCAATTTACCCTTATCTGAACCTACATTTTCTGAAAGATTTTTTTCCTGCAGCTTACCGGCTTGCAAGACATATTGAATATACTTTCTTTCTAATCCCTCAATAGTACCTTTCTCAACATAACCTCTATTTTGAATGGTAGAAATAGTTGGAGCATAGGTAGAGGGTCTTCCAATACCTAATTCCTCTAATTTTTTTACCAAAGAAGCTTCAGTATATCTATAAGGAGGCCTTGAGAAACGCTCCGTTGCTGTTATGAATTTATTCTCTAATGCCTCACCCACTTTCATAGCAGGTAACATACCTTCCTGCTCTTCAGAAATGTCTTCATCATCCATTCCTTCCATGTACACTTTAAGAAAGCCGTCAAACTTTATAACCTCCCCGCTTGCTGTAAATTCCTCGTTGTGCAAATTTGACTGAATCTTAACATTGGTTCTTTCCAATTCTGCATCACTCATCTGGGAAGCAAGTGTTCTTTTCCAGATTAACTCATACAATTTGGATTGATCCCGTTCCAGAGAAGGGGATTGTCGTTGCATTTCTGTTGGCCTAATGGCCTCATGGGCTTCTTGCGCCCCTTTCGATTTTCCTGTAAAATTACGGACGGTGCTATATTCCTTGCCATAATTTTTTGTTATTGCCTCCTTGGCAGCATCAATAGCTTCTTTTGAGAGATTAACACTATCTGTCCTCATGTATGTTATGAGTCCCGCTTCATACAAGCGCTGGGCTACCTGCATAGTCCTCGAAACAGAGAAATATAATTTTCTCGCGGCTTCTTGTTGCAAAGTTGATGTAGTAAAGGGTGCTGCAGGGGACTTTTTTGCTGGCTTTTTATCTAAATCTCTAACTAAAAAAGTTGCTCCAATATTTTGCTTCAAAAAAGCGGATGCTGCTTCTTTGTTGGGAAAGGACTTGTTAAGTCTTGCTGAAAAGACACTTCCTTCCTTTGTTTTAAATTCCGCAGAAATTTTAAATGAAGCTTCTGGCGTAGAGCCATCTATTTCACGTTCCCGTTCTACAATTAATCGCACCGCAACGGATTGAACCCTGCCGGCAGAAAGTCCCGGTTTTATTTTTTTCCAGAGCACCGGAGAAAGTTCATACCCCACCAACCGGTCTAAAACCCTTCTCGCTTGTTGGGCATTCACCAAATCATAATTTATTTCACGAGGATTCTCAATGGCTTTCTGAATAGCCGATTTGGTAATGGAATTAAATACTATCCTTTTCGTTTTTTTCTTATCTAGTTGCAGTTCTTCTGCTAAATGCCATGAAATGGCCTCACCCTCCCGATCTTCATCACTCGCTAACCAAATGGTTTCTGCCTTGGCTGCTAGCTCCTTAAGCTTTTTTACAAGTGCCTGTTTGTCCTTATCTACTATATATTTAGGTTTAAAGCCGTTAGCAACATCTACACCTAATTCCTTGGAAGGCAAATCTGCAATATGACCAAAACTGGACTCTACCTTAAAATCTTTTCCAAGAAATTTCTCAATTGTTTTTGCTTTTGCAGGCGACTCTACGATAACTAAATTCTTTGCCATTCATTATTTTTTCTGAGACAAAAGTATATCAATTTTTTTATTTTACGATTTATCTCATTCTGAAGCAAAAAAAACACCCTACTCAGTTAGGGTGCTTTTGGCAAACTTATTATTTCAAATATAAAATTGAAGAGTATTATAAAGACTAATTAAAAAAAACTAAATTTTTAAATGACTTTGCTTTAAATCTAGGACTAATTGAGTATAAGAGTACTTAGCAATTCTATGGTATTATCTAGATATCTGTATTGGTAAAGAATATCGTCCCCCACCATAAGTAGCGTTTCATTCAATGGAATTACGTCAAATGTTGTAATATCTTTAAAATGGTTTAAAGAGATTAAATTCTCAACGTCTGTCTTATCATAAACTTTAAGTCCGGACGGACCATCACATATAAAAAGTTTTTCATCTTTAATTCCTAACCCATAAGGGCTATCCATTGGATATGTTTTAACTAAGGTAGGGTTGGTGATTTCTGAAATATCTACAATAAAGAGTCCGCTTTCTGTAGCGCCGCAAAATCCGCCCCCACGCAGCGTTACATAAGCATAATCACCGTCTACTACAACAGGGTCACAAGCGGTACCATGTTGAAATTCTGAAACAAAAGCAGGAGATTCTTGAGCGGTTATATCAAAAATATACATTCCGCTCCTGCTCCCTAAAAACAAATGATTTCCTCGATTAAATATAGTCTCAATATCAAACCCTGCGTAAACATCTTCAAGATCTAAAGGGTTAGCCAAGTTCTGAATATTAAATATATTAATACTATGGTTGTCTACTGCATAGAGGTAATTGTTAACTATGATAAAGCGTGCCAATGATCCGCCTTGCCCAATAGAAGCACTTTCCGATGCTGCCATGGCTAAGAAATCCCCTCCGATACCAACAAACCGATTTTGGTATTCCTCCACAGGCCGTCTTTCTGTTACCGTCTCCCAGCCAACAATAATTTCTTTTCCATAGTCTATATTTTCCCAATCAAAAAAATCGGCTTCAACTGGAAAAGCAACATTATCATTGAGTACATTTTCCATTCGGTTAACTATGGTAATGTTATTGATGTCGGAAATATCCAATACCATTAGGTCCGTTAAACTATCTGCATAGAGATAATCATCTTTTATAGAAATATCTACATTCCCTGCAATTTTTATAAAGGAGATTTTTTTTGGGGCAGCTGGATTACTATTATCAATGACATGTACGCCTTTATATTTATCGTTAACAAAAATATAATCTTTGTAAGCATATATTTTACCGGATTCATCTGTAGGTAAGGGAGAAACAATACTTACACTGTTTTTAAATTCAGCGATCGTCATTTTTAGTGGTTTGGCCACCACGTACGTTGCATATTGCTCGTTATCTTCTTTGTCATCACAGGAAATGTATCCTAAAGAAATTAGTGTCAGTAGTATAAAAATAGTAGTTCTCATAGCTTTGATTATGTTGTTTAGGTGATAGATGCGAATACTTATTTTGAGTTGCGTATATTCTTGACAAATATTTAACTGTCAATTTGTCACATATTCTTTAGAAATGTTATCTTTGCAAACCTCTTTAGGGAGGGAATATTAAGAAACAATGATGGAAAAAATTATAGACGAAGCTGTTCAAGGCAGCACGCTTTCTATAGAAAATAATACTAAGAACACTCGGAAACTTTATATTGAAAGTTATGGGTGCCAAATGAATTTTTCGGACAGTGAAATTGTGGCTTCTATTTTGGCCAATGAAGGATTTAACACCACTCAAAACCTAGAAGATGCCGATTTGGTATTGGTTAATACCTGTTCTATTCGTGAAAAGGCAGAACTTACGGTTCGCAAGCGTTTAGAAAAATTCAACGCCGTTAAAAAATTGAGACCCCATCTAAAAGTTGGTGTTTTGGGATGTATGGCAGAGCGCTTAAAAAGTCAGCTGCTGGAAGAAGAAAAAATAGTGGATATGATAGTTGGTCCAGATGCATACAAAGATCTACCCAATCTTATCCAAGAAATTGATGAAGGCAGGAATGCCATTAATGTAATTCTATCTAAAGAGGAAACCTATGGTGATGTGGCACCCGTTAGATTAAATTCTAATGGAGTAACTGCCTTTGTCTCAATTACAAGAGGATGCGATAATATGTGCACTTTTTGTGTAGTACCTTTTACAAGAGGCCGGGAACGCAGTAGAGATCCCTATTCTATTTTGGAAGAAGTTAATGATTTGTGGACCAAAGGATTTAAAGAAGTTACCTTATTAGGGCAGAATGTAGATAGCTACCTTTGGTATGGAGGCGGTTTAAAAAAGGATTTTGAGAAAGCCTCGGAGATGCAAAAAGAGATGTCTGTAAACTTTTCCCAATTATTATCTATGGTTGCCAAAGCACAGCCAAAAATGAGAATCCGATTTTCTACTTCAAACCCGCAAGACTTAACCATAGATGTTATTAAGACTATGGCTAGTTATGAAAATATATGCAACTACATACATCTTCCTGTACAAAGTGGTAGCAACCGTATTCTTAAAGCCATGAACCGATTACATACGCGTGAGGAATATTTTCAATTAATAGATACTATAAAAACTATTATTCCGGGTTGCGGAATTTCCCAAGATATGATTACCGGTTTTCCCACAGAAACAGAGGAGGATCATCTGGATACCCTTTCACTAATGGAGTATGTGAAATATGATTATGGGTTTATGTTTGCCTATTCTGAACGTCCGGGAACAATGGCTGCAAGAAAACTAAAAGATGATGTGCCGGAAGAAGTAAAGCAACGAAGATTAGCAGAAATAATAGCATTACAGAGAGAACATTGCAGGTATAGAACACAACAACACCTAAATAAAGTAGAGGAAGTTTTAATAGAAGG
>CAYTDS010000076.1:0-3687 GCA_964436555.1 uncultured Flavobacteriaceae bacterium
CCAAAACCCCATGCATTAACCAACACACCAACCGTTGGATCAAAATAGCCATCAGTACGTTTATTAATTTCTTTGGAAAGTTCAAAAACATCCCTAAACATTTGATCTATTCTAACCGTTGAGTCGCCATTGTTTATTCTGGATATATCAGAATCAGGTCTGTAAGTGGACATTGATTTGTTTACGGCTTCAAAAACGGAATCTATTTCTTTTTGAAAATCCAGTTCCTGATCGGATAAATAAGTGATAGCATAGGATGTACCTAAAGCGCTTCCCGAATTACTATTTTTAACAGTCCCAAAGTTTCCAAATGAACAGGACCCCATTACCAGTACTAGCCCCAAATATCCTCCCAGTTTTAATCTAAACTTCAATAAGTCCGTCATAATCTACAATATAAGCTTCATTTAATAGTAGTGGTGCCTTATGGTCTTCGGCGTTGGCCAACCCAACCCCTGCGTAATACATTCTTGCCTCGTGTTTTAGGGCATGCGCTTTCATTTTTTGCATAAACACTTGGTCAAACTCCTTAGGATCTGCCGGATACGTTACCGTACGCACAATAATAAAATGCAATTGCTTTTCCTTGAGGCAAACAAACTGTGGATTTCGTTTGGGTTTGCTATTAACACCCATAAATTCGAACCCGTTTGCCTCCAAATCTCTTCCAACAATATTCATTGCCAAATTATGTAGTTCCTGGTCGGTAAGCGGTCTCATGGATTGCTATTATAAAAAAACCGATATTTATCATATCGGTTTATGTATATACTTTACTTAATACATCCGTATTAACACTATTTGAAAATATTATCCTCCAAAATCATCAAAACGAATGTGCTCATCCGGAATACCAAAATCCTCTCCCATTTTTTGCACTGCTTTGTTCATTAAAGGTGGTCCACAGAAGTAAAGCTCTATATCTTCAGGAGATTCATGATGCTTCAAATAATTATCAATTACACAATTGTGAATAAATCCAACGAAGCCATCTCCCGGACCGTCCAAGGTTTCTTTAACTTTCCAATTATCTTCCGGTAAGGGTTCAGACAAGGCCAAATAAAATTTAAAGTTTGGAAAATCCTTCTCTAAATTTTTAAAGTGATCCAAATAAAATAATTCTCTTTTAGATCGTCCACCGTACCAATAGGTTACTTTTCGGTTTGTTTTTAACGTTCTGAAGAGATGGTAAAGATGAGAACGCATTGGAGCCATTCCGGCACCACCACCCACATATAACATTTCTGATTCAGATTCATTGATAAAGAACTCGCCATAAGGTCCCGAAATAACAACAGGATCGCCTTTCTTTAAAGAAAATATATAAGATGATGCAATGCCCGGATTTACATCCATCCAGCCATTTTTAGCCCTATCCCATGGCGGAGTAGCGATACGAACGTTCAACATAATTTCCCTTCCTTCTGCAGGATATGAAGCCATAGAATAAGCGCGCTCAACTGTTTCCGGGTTCTTCATAACCAACGGCCACAGATTAAACTTATCCCACTCTGCCTTGAATTTATCAGGAGTTTCATGCTCCTCGGGATGAGCAGTAATATCGATATCTGAATACTTAATCTCACAAGCAGGTATTTCAATCTGAATGTAGCCTCCTGCCTTATAATTCATATCTTCAGGAATTTCTACAACAAATTCCTTTATAAAAGATGCCACATTGTAGTTACGGACCACTGTAGCCGGCCATTTTTTAATTCCAAAAACGGCCTCAGGAATGGTAATTTCCATATCTTGCTTAACCTTTACTTGGCAGGCAAGACGAGCACCCTCGTTCAACTCTCTTTTGGAAAAATGAGGTGTTTCTGTAGGTAGTGCTTCTCCACCACCGGATAATACGTGACACTCACATTGGATACATGTTCCCCCTCCACCGCATGCAGAAGGAAGAAACACCTTTTGATTTCCCAAGGTTGAAAGCAAGGAATTCCCGGAAGCAACTTCAATCTTTCGTTGCCCATTAATTGTAATGGTCACAGGACCTGAAGGCGATAATTTTTCCTTAGTAAAAAGCAACAGCGCAACTAAAAGTAATAGCAAAGTCATAAAGGCTACTACGGTAATAATAATTGTTCCAACAGTACTTGTAGCTAAAATCATGTTTACTCTTTTATAGCATTGGTATATGAAACTGCATTCTTTTCAGCTTCTTCTTTTATTTTCTTTGCTTCTGTTTCAACAGCTGTATTATCAGTTGCCTCTTGCGGGGCTTCATCACCTCCCGTTAGCATGCCTCCGAAACTCATAAAACCAATGGCCATTAAACCGGTTATTATAAAAGTAATTCCCAAACCTCTTAAAGGCGGAGGAACATTGGAGTATCTGATTTTTTCGCGAATGGCAGCAATGGTAAGAATGGCCAAAAACCAGCCTATTCCTGACGCCACACCATAATTAAATGCTAATCCCAGAGTTTGTATGTCTCTTGATTGCATAAACAACGACCCACCAAGAATAGCACAGTTAACAGCAATAAGTGGTAAAAATATACCGAGAGAATTGTACAATGAAGGTGAAAACTTCTCTACAACGATTTCTACCAATTGTACCATAGTAGCAATAGTGGCTATAAAAAGGATAAAAGACAAGAAACTTAAATTATAATCGGCATACTCCGGACCGAGCCATGATAAAGCACCATCACGAAGCAAATACTGGTCTAACAACCAATTCAAGGGGACAGTTACGGCCAACACGAAAATAACAGCTGCACCTAATCCAACAGCTGTAGCCACCTTCTTTGATACCGCGAGATAGGAGCACATTCCCAAGAATGTTGCAAATACCATATTATCAATAAAAATGGACTTAAAAAATAACTCGACATGTTCTAACATAACCCAAATTTTAATCTAGTGTGTATTCTAATTTTCCTCAATTAGCGCCTTATTTCTGGAGCGTTGCACCCAAATTATGAGTCCGACAACAATAAGTGCCATGGGAGATAACAACATAAAACCATTGTTTTCATAACCAATGGCATAAAGACCCGTTTTTGCTATAGGATCTCCTAAAACCTTGAATCCTAGTAAGGTACCAGAGCCTAGAAGTTCTCTGAAAAAGCCAACAACAATTAAAATAAGTCCGTAACCCAAGGCATTTCCTACCCCGTCCAAAAATGATTTCCACGGACCATTACCCAAGGCGAATGCTTCAAACCGACCCATGATAATACAATTGGTTATGATTAGGCCAACAAAAACAGAAAGGGTTTTACTTAACTCGTAAGCAAATGCTTTAAGAATTTGATCCACAATAATTACCAGAGCGGCCACAACCACTAACTGTACAATAATTCTAATTTTGGAAGGAATAATGTTTCGTAATAAAGATATAGCCACATTACCAAGTCCTAAAACAAATATTACAGAAACTGCCATTACAATGGAAGCTTTTAATTCTGCGGTAATTGCTAATGCCGAACATATTCCAAGAACCTGAATAGTGATTGGATTGTTGTCTGTTAACGGATCAGTTATTAAACTGGCATCTTTTTTTGTCAATAAGGCCATCTGCTTAATTTTTAGTTTGTATAGTTTGGAAATAAGGCTTGTATAAACGAATGGTTTCGCCAATCATAGCCGTTACACCGTCTCCAGTAATTGTAGCACCTGCAAGGGCATCTACCTTATTATCGTCTTTTCTGGCATTTGTAGGGTCATTGTTTCC
>CAYTDS010000076.1:3787-9310 GCA_964436555.1 uncultured Flavobacteriaceae bacterium
GTTTCAAAAACCTCTGCAACCTTAGCCGCCGGCACAAAATTTACACTTCCTTCATCAGCATTCTCATGAACACCCATAGCGTAAAGAATGTTCTGCTGTTTTTCAAGTCGTTGATTTTCCTTTATTTTACCACCTAAAGAGGAAGCTACAAATGCCAAGGCAGCACCTACCACTACAACCATTATAGCCGCAAAAACAACGGTATAGATATTCTTGTCTGTATTTATTGCCATAATTTAAGCTGTTTCTACTTTTAATTTTTCTTCTTTACCGTGAATGTCCTTAGGCGGTATCACTGCATTTTTGAGTCGCTTTAAACGTCGGTTTACATTTCCTTTAACGACATAATGATCTATTGTTGGAGCAAAGACGTTCATGAGCAAAATAGCCAAAAATACGCCTTCAGGATATGCCGGGTTAAACACCCTAATCATAACAGATATAAAACCTATAAAGAATCCATAAATCCATTTACCCCTATTGGTCTGTGATCCGGTTACAGGATCTGTAGCCATATAAACAATTCCGAAAGCTAAACCACCAACAATAAGGTGTTTCCAAAACTCAAAACTCATAAGGGCATAAAACTTGCTAGTCTGAGTAATCCAACCCGCATCCACAACGCCATTGAAAATTAGACCCATAACCAAGGCTCCGATTACAGCGCTGACCATGATACGCCAACTGGCTATTTTACTGAAAATAAGGAATAGACCGCCCAATAAAATCAGAAAGGTGGAGGTTTCTCCGACTGAACCGGGAATAAACCCAAAAAACATATCGGCGGTAGAATAAGTAATTTCATTTGTTCTGCCCTGAGCCAAATACCCTAAAATAGTTTCACCGGAAATTGCATCTGCGTTGCCCGCTGTTTCCACGGCGCCATGAACCCAAACTTTATCCCCGCTCATCCAGGTAGGGTAAGCAAAAAATAAAAAAGCCCTTATGGTTAAGGCCGGATTTAAAATATTCATTCCGGTACCTCCAAAAACTTCTTTCCCGATAACAACTCCAAAAGCTACAGCTATTGCCAGCATCCACAAAGGGGTATCAACAGGGATAATCAAAGGAACCAACATTCCCGTTACCAAATAACCCTCTTCTACTTCATGACCTTTGATCACCGCAAACAAAAACTCTATTGCTAATCCCACACCATAGGATACAATAACCAAAGGGAGTACCGTGATTATCCCCAGCCATAAATTATCCCAAGTAAGAAAGTGCTCCCACAATGAAAAATCAGAAGGAAAACCGTTTACTGCGGCATAATGTTGGTAGCCTGTATTAAAAAATGAAAACAACAAAACCGGAATCAATGCCATAATCACGGTATTCATAGTCCGCTTTAAATCATCAACTACTCGAACATGAGATCCTGAATGGGTGGTCTCATTAGGTGTATATAAAAAAGTATGTAGAGCATTAAAGGCAGGAGCCATTTTTTTGCCCTTAAATTTTAATTTTGTTTCGTGTAATTTTGCTTTTAAGCTCATAGTCTATCCTATTTCTTTTTGCAACAAATCTAAGCCCTCACGTATAATCTGTTGGTGTGGTTGTTTTGAAATACAAACAAATTCTGTTAGTGAAAAATCTTCCGGAGCTACCTCATAAAGACCCAACTGTTCCATTTCATCCAAATCTTTTACCATGCAAGCTTTTAATAGCTGCAACGGATAAATATCCATTGGAAAAACTTCCTCATACATCCCGGTTACCACGAAGGCTCTGTGCTCTCCGTTGGTATTGGTATCTAAAGTGTATTTTTTATTTGGAGTAAGCCATGAAAAAGTCAAAGCTCTGGTAGCTGAAATCTTGTTGAAAACCGGTTTGTTCCATCCAAAAAACTCATAATCGTCTCCTTCAGGAATAGCAGTTACCGTATTGTTATAATACCCTAAATAACCATCCTGAGTGGTCTTGCTGCCTGTTAGAACATCGCCGTTAATTACTCTGAAATTCTTAATAGTTACACCACTGGCGTAAAGAAAAGTAGCTACTTCTGTTCCTATTTTTGTCTTATAATACTGAGGTGCTTTAACCACAGAACCTGCAAGAGCAATAATTCGCTCAGCATTGAATTTTCCTGTCAGCAATAACTCACCTATAATTACTAAATCCTGAGGAGATACAGTCCAAACAACCTCACCTTTGTTAATAGGGTCTATTTTGTTAATTTGTGTTCCCACCAAGCCTGCCGGATGAGGTCCGGAGACTTTATGTAATTCTACCCCTTGAATTGATGTTAGTGGTGAGTTTGATGATTTCCCAACCGAAATATGTATTTTACCGGGGGTTAGTTTTGCCAGAGCTGAAACAGCAGCTTGCAATTCTTTCTCTTTACCTTTAAGAACATAATCCAAATCTGCTGCCAAAGGCGCTGTCACATAACCGGAAACAAAAATTGCTTTTGGAGTTGTATTGGGATTTGCAATTACATTATACGGTCGCTGGATAATAAATGGCCAACATCCTGTTTTTAATAAATGCGACTTTATCTCCTGAGGAGTTGCACGGGATTCATTTAAGGGCTTATGACTTACATATTCCTGACTCTTGTCCGCAAGGATTTTGAGCATGGTTATTTTTCTTCTGGCCCCACGCTGTACCTCAACAAGCTCTCCACTTACGGGCGCTACAAAGATTACCTCTTCATTATTTTTATCAAAAAAAATGGGTTCTCCTGCTTTGACCTCGGCTCCTTGTTTGACCAACATTTTTGGAGATACTCCGTGAAAATCCTGAGGATTTATGGCGTATACATTGCTTAAAACGGCTTGGGAAGTAGTCTGTTCAGCGGCTCCAACAAGATTAATGTTTAAGCCTTTTTTAATCCGAATGTCTTTAGACATATAATTCTAGACCTTAGGTTAACAAAATTTGCCACAAATTTAGCACTTAAAAGAAAGTTTTCATAATTATTATCTAGAAATTTGGACTTATGACGAAGTAAATTTTTCAGGTATGCTTTTTGTTTACCTTTACTTAAAAAAAAGGAAAAAAATGCAATTAAATCTTAAACAGATTATTTTTTTGCTTGTTGTACCTACTTTATTTGCCCAGGTACAAGAAGAAATAAATCCCCCGGAACATATAAAATCAATTATCTTCAGAGGACCAACAGAAGATCAGTTTCCTATTGTTCAACTCGGGGAACCAATTTATTTGGAATTTGATGATCTCACTGCCAGCGAACAAGATTATTATTACAAAATTGTGCATTGCGATTATGATTGGACACCGTCTTCCTTATTGAAGTCCCAATACATTAACGGAATGGACAATCAAAGGATAATTGATTATTTTAACAGCTATAACACGCTGCAACCTTATTCCAATTACAAATTGAGTATTCCCAATGAAAATGTTAGATTAAAAGTAAGTGGCAACCACCTGATTGAAATATACAATAGTAATTATGAGCTTCAATTTTCAAGAAGGTTTATTGTTTATCAGGATTTAGTACAAGTGGGCGGTATTGTAAAACGCTCCAGAGATTTTGAATTTATAAACGAAAAACAAGTAGTACAATTTACCATTAACGCTTCCAAATTTCAGTTGATAAATCCCAAAAAGGAAGTGAAGGTAGCCATTTTACAAAACTACAGTTGGCCTACTGCCCTTGTTAATATACCACCACAATTTACCCTTGGCAACGAACTGGTTTATAAATATGATACCGAAACCAGTTTTTTTGGCGGGAATGAATTTTTCAACTTTGACACCAAAGACTTAAGAGCACCCACTGCAGTAATATCACGCATAGAATTAACAGATATTTACAACCATTATCTTTTTACCGATATGTATCGATATGACAGGCCGTATACCTACTTTCCGGATATTAATGGGGATTTTATAGTGCGCACCTTGCAAGGATCAGACGATTCTCGTGAAGCTGAATATACCAAAGTACATTTTAGTCTTCCCTATTCAGAAATTCTAAATTTAAACGAGGTCTATATTTTCGGAAAGTATAATAATTATGCCCTTGATGACACCAACAGAATGACCTATAATGAAAGTAATGGTAATATGGAGGCTATTATAACCTTGAAACAAGGTTTCTACAATTATAAATATGTTATAGAACACGAGGATGGAAAAGTGGATTTAAACACCATAGACGGAAACTTTCATTTCACTGAAAATAACTATCTAATTCTAGTGTATTACCGAAATTTTGGTGATTTATATGATAGCGTTATAGGTGTTGGATCTGCTAATTCAAGTACTATCAGTAATTAAACTAACAAAGCTTTATTAGAAATTTTGTTTTCTTTTTATTCTAATCGTACAAACCTCTTTTAATTGATATATATCAGATAAAACAATGATTATACCGAATAATTCGGTAAGGTTCTTTCTTTAAAGGTTGCAGATGCTTATCTTGCAGTGTTTTATATTAAGTAGTTAGTTATTAAACGTAATCAGCAAAAAGAAATTCCTTTTATCAGCAGCAATCAAAATATGATAACTCAAGTAACAAAGGGTATTAAAGTTTCGGTAATTACCAGTTTCGAAGGCACCTTCTTTAAAAACTATAAGATGCATTTTGCTTTTGGCTATACTATTACCATTGAGAACCAAAGTAAACATGCTGTTCAACTTACCTCACGTCACTGGCAGATATACGATTCTCTTAATGAACTTGAAATACTGGACGGTGAAGGCGTAATTGGCAAAAAACCGGTTATAAAACCGGGGGAATCTCACACCTACAGCTCAGGATGTCTTTTAGCCTCTCCAATTGGCGCTATGAAAGGGCATTATAATATGGTCAATTTGAACTCCTCAGAAAAATTCAGAGTTTACGTACCTACCTTTAAATTCAGTGCACCTTTTGCGCTGAATTAATCCGGGTTTTTCTATCCTTTTTATTTTTAAAAGGCTTTAGTTTTAGTACCTTTGAGCGATTTTTAACCTAAAAAAGAGCATCATGGGTAAAGGTTTCTTTCAAGTTCCTACAGCATATAATGAACCTATTAAAAGCTATGCTCCGGGTAGCCCGGAAAGAGCGGCTGTGTTGGCACAATATAAAAGTTATTTTCAAGGAACAGTAGACATTCCTATGTACATTGGTAGCGAGGAAATTAGAACCGGAAACACCAAGATTATTTCTCCACCACATGATCATAACCATAGTATAGGAACATATCACCTAGCAGAGAAAAGTCATGTTACAAAAGCCATTAAAAATACCTTGGAAGCAAGAACTTCCTGGGCCAATTTGGTTTGGGAACAGCGCGCTGCCATCTTTTTGAAAGCAGCCGAATTTTTGGCAGGACCCTACAGGGCCAAAATAAATGCAGCTACCATGATTGCTCAGTCTAAAACTATACACCAGGCAGAGATTGATGCGGCCTGTGAGCTTATTGATTTTCTGCGCTTTAATGTGGAATTCATGGCACAAATTTATGCTGAACAGCCCGAATCTGCTGAGGGAATTTGGAATAGAGTAGAGTACAGACCATTGGAAGGTTTTGTTTATGCAATTACTCCTTTTAACTTCACCGCTATTGC
>CAYTDS010000077.1:0-7481 GCA_964436555.1 uncultured Flavobacteriaceae bacterium
AGAGTAGTTATATTTGCAACCTTAAAAGAAGTATATGCAACTTTCGGAGCAAGAAATTATAAGAAGGGAAAAATTAGCAAAATTAAGAGAAATGGGAATTAATCCCTATCCTGCAGCCCTATACCCTGTAGATACTACTTCCAAAAGCATTAAGAAAAACTTTAGTGAAGGAAAAAAAGTTATCATTTCAGGTCGATTAATGTCCAGAAGAATACAAGGAAAGGCTTCATTTGCTGAGCTCCAGGATAGCGAAGGTCGTATTCAGGTATATTTTAATCGCGATGAAATTTGTCTAGGTGAGGATAAGACCTTATACAACGAAGTTTATAAAAAACTTTTAGATATCGGTGACATTATTGGTGTGGAAGGGGAGCTTTTTACAACTCAGGTCGGTGAAAAAACCGTGATGGTCAAAAATTTTACACTACTTAGTAAAGCACTCCGCCCTTTGCCTTTACCAAAAGTTGACTCTGATGGCAATGTATATGACGAATTTAATGATCCTGAGCTGCGTTACAGACAGCGTTATGTGGATTTGGTAGTAAATCCGTCTGTTAAGGAAACTTTTATAAAACGTACAAAAATTACCAATAGCATCCGTCAGTTTTACAATGAGCGTGGATATTTGGAAGTGGAAACACCTATTTTACAACCTATTCCTGGTGGAGCGGCCGCACGACCCTTTTTAACGCACCATAATGCTCTTAACATTCCTTTGTATCTGCGCATTGCCAATGAACTTTATCTAAAAAGATTGATTGTAGGTGGTTTTGATGGTGTTTACGAATTCTCTAAAGATTTTAGAAACGAAGGCATGGATCGTACCCATAATCCGGAATTTACTGTTATGGAGCTTTATGTAGCATATAAAGACTATAATTGGATGATGGACACTACCGAGCAATTATTGGAAAAAGTAGCTATAGATGCAAATGGCACTTCTAAAGTTACCGTTGGTAAAAACGAAATTGAATTTAAAGCCCCATACGCAAGAGTACCTATTTTAGAGGCTATTAAAATCCATACGGGTTTTGATGTTGCAGGTATGAATGAAAAACAATTGCGCGAGACTGCGCAAAAACTAGGTCTGGAGGTTGATGATAGCATGGGAATTGGAAAATTGATTGATGAAATTTTCGGTGAAAAATGTGAACATCACTATGTACAGCCAACCTTTATCACAGATTACCCAAAAGAGATGAGTCCCCTTACCAAAGAACACAGGCAAAATCCTGCGCTAACAGAGCGTTTTGAACTCATGGTAAATGGTAAGGAATTAGCCAATGCCTACTCAGAGTTAAACGATCCTATTGAGCAACGGGAGCGTTTTGAAGAACAATTAAAGCTTTCAGAAAAAGGAGATGATGAGGCCATGTTCATAGATCAGGATTTCTTAAGAGCTTTGGAATATGGCATGCCCCCTACCAGCGGTATTGGTATTGGAATTGATAGACTAGTGATGCTACTAACCAATAATGCCTCTATTCAAGAAGTACTGTTTTTCCCTCAAATGAGACCGGAAAAAGCACCTCTGGAACTTTCAGAAAATGAAAATGTTATTCTCGAAAGTATAAAGCCGGTAAAAAGACTACCTCTTTTAGAACTAAAAGAAATTTCAGGCCTTAGTAATAAGGCGTGGGATAAAAGCATAAAAACCTTGACTAAGTTAGGTGTAATCAGTGTGGTGAAAGAAGGAGAATTACTTATTTGCGAGTTACAGGATTAACCACTGCCATTGTAATAAAATGTATTTAATGAACTGAAAATCAAGTCAAACTGATTTTATTTTGACTTGATTTTTTAAAATAAATCTTCAGAAAAAACGTTTTGTAAGTGTACGATCCCAAATCTGCGCTTATGAAAAAAATCTACCTAATCTTTTTATGTGTTCTTTTACATTTTTCCTGTTCGAAGGAAAATATCAACAATGATACGGATAGTCCCATCTTGCTAAAAGCTTGTTTTACCCTGAGTAAGACTAGCGTTATAGCAGGAGAGGAGCTAGAAATTACCAGTTGTTCGGTAGACGCTGTTTCCTATGTTTACAATTTTGGAGTGGCTGGCACAAGCGTAAAAGAAAATCCAAAAGTTACGTTTTTAGAAGAAGGCAATTATACTATTAGCCTTACTGTTAAGGATGCCAAACAAAACATTGATACTTTTACGAAATCTGTATTAGTAAGCGCTCCTGTATCTCCTTATTTTTATCCCACGCTTCCGGTCGGATTGCACACCTTTCCGCTACATATGGGAATCAACCCTATTAACAATAAGAGATATTCAGTTGTCGTATCAGAGGACCTAAGTGGTGTTTCAGGAGCTAAATTTTATTTTAATGAATTGGAGGAAAACAATAGCACTACTCCACAATATATTGCAGATAAGCAATTTAATACAAAGAATGCTTTTGTAAATTTCCTTTCAAATGGCGACAAGAACTTTAATTTTTCCAGAACCCTCCCAGATTTTTACGGCTCTCAGGAAATTACCTTAAACAGTACTTGGGGTATTCTTAATTCTTTAAACTCTGCTTCAAAATTAAATTATGGATCTATTTCAGATGGGAGTAATTTTATATATTATGGCACACAAAAAGATGGTGATTTCTATACAACTGCCATTGAAAAAAGAAACTCCAACGGGGACATTTTTGAGGTAGTTTTAAATAGCCTTTCAGATGCAGATAGCATGTTTGGTGATCTTATAAAAAGTGGGATAGGTTATATTGCTTTTGGCGGGGTGTTTATTAAAAATAGTCTTGCCCCTCAAATATCAGGATACAAACCTATACTTGTATTTATGGACACTAATTTTTCAGTTCTAAGTAGTACCGTTTTTGAAAACTCGGTTTTGGATTCCAAAATTAGTAATGCAGACCATCTTAACAGTAAGTATACTTTAATTCAACTTACTAACGGAAATCTTGTAATGTATACTAATGGGGAGCTCCTTATTTCTGATATGACAGGAAACCTCATAGCTCAACACTATTTTGAAGGAACAAACAATCCACAAGCTCTAATATCATTAGGAAACTCTTTTATTCTTTCAACAAAAGAATACCTTAAAAAATTTGATGCGCAAGGCACATTTCTAAAAGAATTGAAATATCCGGGAACGTATTTGCCATCGTTTACTGAAATCAATAACCAGTTGTTTTTTGTTGCGGGATATGATACTCAGGAAACCGTTGAGGGTTTAGGAAGTGTATCGCTTACCAAAATATTTTATGGCTTAGTGGATAAAGAATTAAACCCGATAAACCTTAACCAATAGCTTGACGTGAATAAATAAAGGTGACTTACTCAACCTAATGGAGCATTTATGGCTATCATTTTATTTTTATACCTTGAAGAAAAAGTATAGCTTAGAGGCAGTAAATCTGTACCATGGAACTGAGTAAAAAAATAGGCCTCTTTCTTGGGCCTATTGTATTTCTGATTGTTATTTGTTTACCCTTTGAACTCGTTTCTGAAAAAGGTGATCCTGTAATTGCCGTAGGCTCATGGATGATTATTTGGTGGATAACTGAAGCTGTTTCTATCTCCGTGGCTGCCTTGCTACCCCTTGTTTTGTTTCCCATCTTAAAAATCATGCCTATTGCCGATGTTGGTGCCAAATATGGTAGCCCTATCATTTTTTTGTTTTTCGGAGGATTTATTTTGGCATTGGCGCTGGAGAAAGTGAATCTCCACAAACGGATAGCCTTGAATATTATAAAAATAACAGGGACAACACCCAATAAAGTTGTCTTAGGTTTTATGATTGCTACAGCGGCTTTAAGTATGTGGATAAGCAATACAGCAAGCACTGTTGTAATGTTACCTATAGCCATGTCTGTTATTTCATTGTTAATAAATGATGCCGATGGCTTCACTAAAAGTGATCAAAACTTCTCTTTGAGCGTAATGCTTGGTATTGCATTTGCAGCAAATTGCGGTGGAATAGCAACAGTAATTGGCACTCCGCCAAATTCTGTTTTAATAGGATTATTAGAAAGCCAATACAATATAGAAGTTTCATTTTTAAAATGGATGGTAATCGGTTTTCCCTTTTCAGCAGTTTTGCTTACCATAACCTATCTGGTAATGGTAAAATGGATGTTTCCAAGTGGAAAATTAAAATTTACTGCTTCCAAAGACGTGATTAATGAAGAGCTTGCAAAATTAGGCCCCACCAATGGTAAAGAAAAAATGGTATTAGTCATTTTTGGCGTTACCGTTTTTCTTTGGATTTTCAGAACAGTTATAAATGAGTTGTTACCGGGACTGGCATTGTCTGACACCATCATTAGCATGATGGCTGCAATAGCCCTTTTTGTTTTACCTTATAATCTGAAAAAGGGAGATTTCATTGTTGATTGGCGTGATACAGAAAAACTCGCCTGGGGAATCTTGATTCTTTTTGGAGGTGGTTTGGCATTGGCCGAAGGTATGTCTGCTAGTGGCATAGTAGATCTGGTAGCCAATGCTATTGCAACGAGTTCTATTGGTGTCCTTTTAATGGCAGTGGTTTTAATAACCCTAATGCTATTTCTTACGGAACTGATGAGTAATGTGGCATTGGTGGCGGTTCTCGCACCGGTGGTCGCAGGTATTGCCATAGGTCTAAATATTCCTCTTTTGTATCTCCTAATTCCGATTACAATAGCCAGTAGCTGCGCATTTATGCTACCAATGGCAACCCCCCCCAATGCTATTGTCTTTGCAAGTGGGTACATCAAGGTGGGTCAAATGGCGAAAGTGGGCATTGTTCTGAATATCATATCCATAATTCTATTGGTGTTGGTATTTCAATTTATAATCCCCATAGTTTTCTAAAAATATAAAGCCCTTGCATTGCAAAGGCTTTATACCTGACTAATTCGCTAATTGAAAAATGATTATTTCTATTATAGTAGACTCTATAATTTGTAAAATGTTACAATTAGACATAACTTTTTTTTGATTTGACATTTTTCATCCTCTATTCAAGTTTTTGATTCCTGCAAAGAAAAGTCACCTTTTTTAAGGCAATATACGAGGGTTTGTATCAATTTTACTTTAAATGGCAAGGTTAAAAGTTTCATAAATTGAAAATCCATATTAAACCATTCTTTCCTTTTGCCATCCAAACTACAAATCATTAAATACTAATATTATGAAAAAATTAATTTTTGCATTCATGTTTATTACTGCATTTACAGTAATGGGACAACAAGAAAAAAAAGGCCAAAACTACGGTGATACAGAACGTAAGCAATGGACTCCTGAACAAATGGCAACATTGCAAACTAAAAGAATGACTTTGGCTTTGGACCTTTCAAAAGATCAGCAGATCGAGATTGAAAAATTCAACTTGGAAAATGCTAAGCGCAGAGCAGCCAAAATGGAAGAGTATAAGGCTAAAAAGGAAAGTGGTGAAGTAAAACAGCTTTCTTCTGAAGAGCGTTTTACAATGGCCAACGCAAGGCTAGATCAGCAAATTGCATCACAAGAGCAATTGAAAAAAATCTTAAGTGATGAACAATTCGAAAAATGGCAGAATCTTAAGAAAAGAGATGGTCGCAAAAGCCATAACTATCATGGTGAAAAAGGAGACAAAAGGAGTAAAGGCGGTTCAAAAAAGTAACCGGAAACTGTATTTCATGCAAGCCCTGTCTATTATAGATGGGGTTTTTATTTTAACTGAGGTATAATCTCTTCTAAGGCATTTAGCGTAGCATCTATATCACTATAAGACAATGCATCATTTAAAAAGTAACTTTCATAAGCGCTTGGTGGCAGGTAAATACCCTTTGCTAGCATACCGTGAAAATATGCTTTAAAAACCTCATTATCTCCCCTTTTGGCGCCCTCAAAATCCAAAACATCCTCTTGTGTAAAGTGCACGGAAATCATACTTCCGAAACGATTTATAGTATGCGGAATTCCATTTCCTAAAAGAATTGTACTTATTCCCTTGTGCAGGTACTCAGTTTTATCGGCTAAACTGCTAAATACATTAGGATTATTATTAATAGCGGTTAGCATAGCCAATCCTGCACTCATGGCCAAAGGATTTCCACTTAAAGTGCCAGCCTGATAAATAGGACCCACAGGAGCCAAATAATCCATAATTTCATTTCGGGCAGCAAAAGCACCAACAGGAAGCCCACCTCCAATAACTTTTCCAAAGGTTACAATATCTGCACGAATATCTAAAACTTCCTGAGCTCCACCTTTTGCTAGTCGAAATCCTGTCATAACCTCATCAAATACCAATAAAATATCTTCTTGGTTACACAATTCCCGCAATCCCTTTATAAACTCAGGTTTTGGAATGATGCATCCCATATTTCCTGCTACAGGCTCAATAATAATAGCTGCAATGTTTCCTTTATTTGCCTTTGCTAAAATCCCAACACTTTCTAAATTGTTATACTGGGCCAATAAGGTGTCTTGTGCTGTACCCTGTGTAACCCCGGGACTATTGGGACTTCCAAAAGTAATGGCTCCACTTCCGGCCTGGATTAGAAATGAATCAGCATGGCCGTGATAGCAGCCGGCAAACTTAATAATCTTATCTTTTCCGGTAAAACCACGAGCAAGACGAATAGCGCTCATACAGGCCTCGGTACCGCTATTAACGAATCGTACCTTATCAATATGGGGCACCATAGACACCACCAACTTTGCTAAGGTGGTTTCAATTTCAGTCGGTATTCCAAAAGAGGTTCCCTTTTTTGCTTTTGCGATAACCGCATCCACAACAGGTGCATAGGCATGTCCAAAAAGTAGTGGCCCCCAAGAGGAAATATAATCAATTAATCTATTACCATCCTCATCGTACAGATAAGCCCCTTTAGCTTCCTTAACAAAAATTGGGGTTCCTCCAACAGAACTAAAAGCCCTAACAGGAGAATTTACACCCCCCGGAATAAAATGCTTTGCTTCTTCAAAAAGAGCACTACTCCTCGTATAAATCATTTCTTCTTATTTGCCTTTTTCAGTTTTAACAATTAGTTGTTGGCCTATGGAAAGTCCCGTGTTTTTCATTTTATTCAATCTCATCAATTCATCAATAGAAACAAAATATCTTCGTGAAATGGAGTACAAAGTATCTCCTTTTTGGACTACATGGGTCTTATAATCGTAATCTTTGGGTTGCTTGGCAGCCGCGTATCCCTGATTCACGACCTCTTTATCATATTTGTCTAGTTGATACTGCTCAATGTAAGTCATTAATTTTTGAGGATAACGTTTATCTGTAGCATATCCCGCCTTGCTTAGTCCAAAAGCCCATCCACGGTAATCATCACCGGGTAAATCAAATAAAAAGGCATAGCGAGCTCTAGTAGTTAAAAAAATACTGTGATCCCGAAAAGAATACATGGGATGGTTATATTTTCTAAAACATTCTCCTTTTTCATCATCATCATGAAAATCAAATTCACCTCCCCATTCTTTATGACATTTTATTCCAAAGTGGTTGTTGGTTTTTTGAACCAGTGCACTTTTACC
>CAYTDS010000077.1:7581-9219 GCA_964436555.1 uncultured Flavobacteriaceae bacterium
CCTTGCAAACCTCCGGTATGTATTGCCAGTATTCTAGTGCCCACCGGAAAAAAATCTTTTCCTACCAAATCCAAAAGACCGAATAACATTTTACCGGTGTAAATTGGATCTAAGGCAACTTGGGTTTGGGCTTTAAATTTGTTTATAAACATAATGAGCTCTTCCGTAACCTTGGCATAGCCTCCAAAATGATAGTTGGTTAACAAATCCCAGTTTTCTTTCCGGGCAAAATTACGAATATCTTTTTTCAAAAAATCGCCCTTTAAAGCAGGAAACCCTAAAATCTTTTGATGGGCATCGGAAGCATTGATTATCCCGGCTATAGTACCTCCTGTACCCACACAGCAACAGATAAAGTCGAATGCCATTTCATTTGCGGTAACAATTTCTTCACAGCCCTTCACTGCCAAACTGTTTGTGCCTCCTTCCGGTAACAGATAAAAAGTTCCAAACTCTTTCTCTAATGCCCTTATAAATTGAGGGGCCTCTTTTAATTTATATTCCTTTCTGGATACAAACTTAAATTCCATTCCCTGCTCATTGGCAAGCTTCAAAGTTGGATTTTCTTTCCAATTTGAAACCAGCTCTTCGCCTCTTACAATACCAATGGTTTTTAATTTGGCTATTCTTCCTGCATATGCAGTTGCTGCGATATGATTGGAATATGCTCCCCCAAAGGTTATCAATTTTTCATAATCTAAAGCCTGTGCCTCCAGAACATTATACTTTAATTTTCTGTATTTATTGCCAGAAATAATAGGGTGAATTTGATCCTCTCTTTTAAGAAAAAGGGAAACTCGTTTTTCTTCCAATAATGGTAAATACAACTGTTGATTAATGCTATTCACATACACTGTTATACACCCCAAAGATACCTTAAAAAGCCAAATGGCTTTCTATTGCGGAGGTAGTCCATATTCTTTTCATTCATATATGCCTCACGTTCAAAACTAATGTTCTGGTAAGCTCTGTAGGAGTCCAAATACCATAAACATCTAAAAAGCCATTCCAGTAAATACCATAAGTAAAAAGGAATAATCAAAAGTTCTTGTTGCTGTTTTAAGTGGACTTTTTCATGATTTATAAGAACTGTATCTTCTTTAAGATGCAAATCCTTAATAATGATAAAAGGCCATAAAGAAAGACCTACATAATTCCTGTAAAACAAATGCTTAAAGACTATAATCATACATAAAATGACCTACCCATTAACTTTCAAAGATACAAGCAGAGTAAGCAGATTTTATACCAAAGCAAATTTCTTACCAACAAATTAGTCAATATGCTAAAAAACAAAAAGACTAGTTAAATTAGTGCTAAGACTAGTATGTGGATTACTTTATGAACAGATAAAACCTTATTTTTATAACCATGAAGGAATATATTCCACTTGAGGATGGCGACTTTTACCTCTCAGCAGAGGGTTATAAAGTGTTTACGGAAAAATACCATCTAAAGAGAGGGTATTGCTGTGAAAGCAGCTGTAGACATTGCCCTTACGGATATAAATGAGGCTAAAATTCATATCTTTATTGAAGTTTCTTCGGCACGTTTTTTGATGATTATATTTTTAAATTGTCTTTACACTTAATTCCAATTGCTATGAAAAAAATTAAAATCTTACTGGTTCCCGCTCTC
>CAYTDS010000078.1:0-2743 GCA_964436555.1 uncultured Flavobacteriaceae bacterium
AATAATACTGAAACCAAACAATTGCTAAAGACGCTAAGCCTGCAAGTAAAATTAAAAGTATAGTTTCTATTTGCATGGATTAGTTGTATTCCGGTTTAATTGCTAGGGGATTTGTCCACAAAAGAACCTTTTATTCAAAGTGTGATATTTCAATTAAACCTATCAAAAAGGCTAAATAAAGATTACAAACTGCTGTTATGTAAGCATGCCACCATCTACATTTAACACCTGCCCGGTAACATAAGCCGAAAGGTCAGAAGCAAAAAACAAACAGGCATTGGCTACATCTTCCGGAGAGCCACCTCGTTTTAGAGGAATTCCATCTCGCCAACTTTGAACCGTTTTCTCATCTAACTTATCGGTCATCTCTGTTTCAATAAAGCCAGGTGCAATGGCATTGCAGCGAATATTTCTGGATCCTAATTCCAAGGCCACGGACTTTGTAAATCCAATCATTCCTGCTTTAGATGCTGCGTAGTTGGTTTGCCCTGCATTTCCTTTAACTCCAACAACACTGCTCATGTTAATAATAGAGCCACTGCGTTGCTTCAAAAAAGTACGCTGCACTGCCTTGGTCATATTAAAAACAGACTTTAAGTTTATTTCGATTACGGCATCAAAATCCTCTTCCCCCATCCGCATTAACAGATTGTCTTTTGTGATTCCTGCATTGTTTATTAAAATATCTATTCCTCCAAAATCTTCTAAAATTTTAGTAATTAATTGTTCCGATTCGCTGTAACTAGCGGCATTACTCTTGTAAGCCTTTGCTTTTACACCTTTTGAAGTGAGCTCATTTTCCAATTCAAGCGCAGGTGCCTCACTGGAACTATAGGTAAATGCTACATTTGCTCCATGATCCGCGAAAACCTCTGCAATTCCTCTTCCAATACCTCTACTTGCTCCGGTGATGATTACATTTTTGCCTTCTAATAATTTCATTTTTTAAGAAATTTGATTTGTTTAATTTCAAATATAAGTCTTGTTTCAGAAAAAGGTAAAAAAAATCCCGACGATTGCGGGATTTTAATAAAATATCTGAGGGTTAATTATCCCATAACCTCTTTCACTTTTTTACCAATTTCTGCAGGAGAATCTACAACATGAATACCACATTCTCTCATAATGCGCTTTTTAGCCTGAGCGGTATCATCACTACCGCCAACAATTGCCCCTGCATGACCCATGGTTCTCCCAGCCGGTGCAGTTTCACCCGCAATGAAACCAATTATAGGCTTTTTACTTCCACTATTTTTATACCAGTTTGCAGCATCAGCTTCCAATTGCCCTCCTATTTCTCCAATCATTACTACACAATGAGTTTCCGGATCATTTATGAGTAATTCAACGGCCTCTTTAGTAGTTGTTCCAATTATTGGATCGCCTCCTATACCAATAGCAGTAGTAATACCCAAACCTTGGCGCACCACCTGATCGGCCGCCTCATAGGTTAATGTTCCCGATTTTGATACGATGCCAACATGACCCTTTTTGAAAACAAACCCGGGCATAATACCTACTTTGGCCTCGCCGGGGGTTATTACTCCCGGACAGTTTGGTCCAATTAAACGGCAGTCCATATTCTTAATATAATTATTGGCCTTTACCATATCAGCCACCGGAATACCCTCCGTAATAGTAATTATAACTTTGATGCCCGCATTTGCGGCCTCCATAATGGCATCTGCAGCAAAAGCTGGTGGCACAAAAATTATAGAAACATCCGCGGCAACTTTTTTGACTGCATCTTCAACAGTATCAAATACAGGTTTACCAAGATGTTCTTGTCCACCTTTCCCCGGAGTTACTCCACCCACTACATTGGTGCCATATTCAATCATCTGTTCCGCATGAAAAGTACCTTCGCTGCCCGTAAAACCTTGCACTATAATCTTTGAATCCTTGTTGACTAAAACACTCATAATTCTCTTTGGTTGTTTTTTATGAATCACAAAAATAGGGGTTCAAAAAGGAAAACCTATTATTCTTTTAATTTTTTTAAAATTTCCGGTATTCTTTTTAAGTATGCCATCTGTTTTAATTTTTCTCGGGCTTCTTCAACCGGACTTCCAAAATATGTTTTGCCCCCTTCCAAGGACTTAGAAACACCTGTTTGCGCTAACACGATAGCCTTTTTACCAATTGTAGCCGCACTAGTTACTCCTACCTGACCCCATAAGGTAACTTCATCTTCAATAACTACACAGCCCGCAATTCCTGTTTGGGCAGCGATTAAACATTTCTTTCCAATTACAGTATCATGACCCACTTGCACTTGGTTATCCAATTTGGTTCCTTCCTTTATAATGGTATCGCCTGAAACGCCTTTATCAATAGAACAAAGAGCCCCGATATCAACGTTATCCTCAATTATCACCCTGCCTCCCGATAGCAACTTATCAAATCCTTCCGGTCTTTTTTTGTAATAAAAGGCATCGGATCCAAGAACAGTTCCTGCATGTATGGTAACATTATTACCAATAATACAATTATCATAAATTGAAACATTTGCATGTATACAGCAATAGTCTCCAATGACTACATTATTTCCAATAAACACGTTGGGTTGGATAACCGTATCTTTTCCAATTCTGGCGGAAGGAGCTACAGTATTTGTTGCTTTTTCGAAAGGCTTAAAAAAATTTGTTAGTTTATTAAAGTCACGAAAAGGATCATCTGAGATCAAAAGAGCTTTTCCCTCAGGACACTCAACATTCTTATTAATTAAGACAACACTGGCTCT
>CAYTDS010000078.1:2843-4290 GCA_964436555.1 uncultured Flavobacteriaceae bacterium
ACGGTAGCCGGTTTTGTGGCATTAGTTGCTGTATTACCCTTTACTCCGGGCTCTGCATGAATAACTTCAAGAATTACGCTTGCAGGCATATCTACAGATAAAGGCATACTATCTTCTGTATTGAATAAAATAGTCACTAATTCCCCTTCCTTGAGTAAGCTAGGCGCATCCAATACGCTTTCCAACAAACTTATTTGGTTGTAATCATCGGTATTCATAAAATGATAATTTTCGCCCTCAGCGTATAAGAATTGGTAGGTTCTGGTTTCAACCCGTACATCCTCAATTTTATGTCCTCCTGAAAACGTATTGTCTATAACCCGTCCATTGGTCACACTCTTTAGTTTTGTTCTCACAAATGCAGGACCTTTCCCCGGTTTTACGTGTAAAAACTCAATAATCTTGTAAATATCATTGTTAAACCTGATACATAAACCTTTTCTAATATCTGATGTTGAAGCCATAATTTATTTTAATTTATACTAAAATATCCTTTCATGATTCCTCGCTGAGAATCCCTTATAAACTGTAAAATTTCATCGCGCTCAGGAGTTGCCTCCATTTCTGCTTCTATGATGCGTACTGCCTGAGAATTGTTATAATTCTTTTGATATAAAATCCTATAAATGTCTTGAATTTCTCTTATTTTATTTGAGTCGAACCCTCTTCTCCGCAAACCTACAGAGTTTATACCCACGTAGGACAATGGTTCTCTGGCAGCTTTAACGTACGGGGGTACATCTTTCCTTACCAAGGAGCCACCTGTGACAAACGCGTGGTTACCAATAGACACAAACTGATGAACAGCAACCAATCCTGCTAGAATAACATTGTCACCGATGGTAACATGCCCAGCTAAGGTAGAATTGTTAGAAAAAATACAATTGTTCCCGATAAAACAGTCATGTGCCACATGACAATACGCCATGATGAGACAATTATTTCCTATTACTGTTTTTAATCTGTCTGAAGTACCCTTGTGTATCGTTGCACATTCCCTGATTGTTGTATTATTACCAATTATTACGGTAGTCTCTTCTCCATTATACTTGAGGTCCTGCGGTGGCGCAGAGATAACAGCTCCCGGAAAAATATTGCAATTTTTTCCTATTCTGGCACCTTCCATAATAGTAACATTAGATCCAATCCAAGTGCCTTCACCAATGATAACATTATTATGTATTGTGGTAAAAGGTTCAACAACAACGTTTTTGGCTATTTTGGCACCAGGATGTATATAAGCTAAGGGTTGATTCATCTATTGCTTTTTAACTATTTGAGCCATCATCTCAGCTTCACAGACCTGTTTTCCGTTGGCATAGGCATAAGCTTGCATGTGGCATATTCCTCTTCTTATGGGCGTAATTAGGCTACAATGAAAAATAAGGGTATCGCCCGGTAATACTTTTTGTTTAAATTTTACATTATCAATCTTCATAAAAAGGGT
>CAYTDS010000078.1:4390-9217 GCA_964436555.1 uncultured Flavobacteriaceae bacterium
TTTTCTAACTTTATGATTTTTGCTATTTTTTTTGCGAACTGGGTATTTACAAAATGTCCCGGTTTATTGGCAATTACCTTACCCCTTATTCGGGTTCCTGCTAAGGCTAAATCGCCTATAACATCTAACAATTTGTGTCTTGCCGCCTCATTGGGTTGATGTAAGGTTAGATTATCTAAAATACCATTTGGTTTAACAGATAATTTTTCTTTATTAAACGCCTTTTGTAGTCTTTTCATCGTAGCAGAAGATATTTCTTTATCTACATATACAATGGCATTATTAAGGTCTCCACCTTTAATCAGACCGTTTTCTAAAAGCATCTCTAGCTCATGTAAAAAGCTAAACGTTCTTGCGTCGGCTATCTCTTTTTTAAAATCAGATAAACGATCCAGAGTAGCATTTTGAGTTCCCAGCACTTTGGTTCCAAAGTCCACCATTGCAGTAACCTGATACTCTTCTGACGGAATTACTGTTATTTCACTTCCCGTTGCCTCGTCTTTATAGGAAATCACTTCCTTTACAACATATTCTTCCCTTTCTGCTTTTTGTTCTACAATACCAGCCTCTTCCAATGCCTGCACAAAAAATTTGGAAGACCCATCCATAATGGGAGGTTCCGGAGAATCTAATTCAATTAGTACATTATCAATTTCTAAACCAACCAAAGCTGCTAATACGTGTTCTGACGTCTGTATTTTAACTCCTCTTTTTTCGAGATTAGTGCCTCTTTGCGTATTGACTACATAGTTTGCATCTGCCTCGATTATTGGAGACCCGTCCAAATCTACCCTTTTAAAAGCATAGCCATGATTCTCGGGAGCTGGTACAAATTTTAAGGTAACATTTTCGCCTGTATGGAGTCCAACACCCTTTAGTGTGACCTCTTTGGCAATTGTTCGTTGTTTAATGGCTGTTTTATTCACTGTCAACCCTTTTTTCAATTTTATCGATTCTATCCAAAATCTTCGGTAAATTTTTAAAGTGTACATAGGATTTATTGTAATCCCCGTAATTTAAAGCCGGCGAACCTTGTAATATTTCATCATCTTTAACATTTCTACCAATCCCGGATTGTGCCTGTATCTTCACTCTGTCTCCAATTATTATATGGCCCACTATTCCAACTTGTCCTCCTATTCTACAATATTTTCCTATTTTAGTAGAACCGGCTATTCCTGTTTGCGCGGCAATTACAGTGTGTTCACCAATCTCTACATTATGTGCAATCTGTATTTGATTGTCTAGTTTGACTCCCTTTCGTAAAATCGTAGCTCCCAAAGTAGCCCTATCTATTGTAGTTCCTGCACCGACATCAACATTGTCTTCCAAAATAACCTTCCCTGTTTGGGGTATTTTTGTGAATTCGCCATTGGCATTAGGACTAAATCCAAAACCATCAGCTCCCAAAATTACACCACTATGTATAAAACAATTATTACCAATTTCAGTTTCCGAATAAATTTTTGCACCAGCAAAAATGGTTACATTATTGCCAACAATTACATTGTCTCCAATATATACATTTGGATATATTTTTACACTATTCCCCAACTTCACGTTGTTTCCCAAGTAGGAAAAAGCTCCCATATAAAAATCCTCACCGTAACTAACATTTTCTGAGATAAAAACGGGATTTTCTATTCCGGTTTTATTGTTCTTAACCTGATTGTAATAATCTAATAGCTTGGAAAAGGAAAGGTATGCATCGTCTACTTTTATTAAGGTAGTATTTAAGTGCTGATCCGGAACAAAATCCCTATTTACAATAGTAATAGAAGCCTTAGTTGTGTAAATAAAAGAAGTGTATTTTGGATTGGCCAGAAATGTTAAGGATCCCTTTTCCCCTTCCTCAATCTTTGCCAGTTTATGAACGGCTATTTCAGGGTTTCCCTCGACCTCCCCTTCTAAAATACCCGCAATTTGACTAGCTGTAAATTCCATGGACACAAAAGTAAGAAAAATTGTCAAATAGCATCTTTGGGGTAGCACATATAAAATTTGGTCACCTTTTTAGAAAGCGCCTGAATATTCAAATGATCGGATACTTTAGCTACATCCTGAATTTTTCCATTTCGCTTTAAAATGTTAATGTTTTGTTTTTGCTGATTATAAGCTTGATTTTCAACCTCGCCTGAAAACACAAAATAACCTGCCTCTTTTTTGGTAATATCGTTAAGCTTTTGATATTTTTCCAAAAATTTTTCAATGTTTTTATTCTCAAAAGTCTTACTCCTCATCTTAGTCTTCAACAATTGTCTGTTAAGCAGCATCCCACACAACTGCGAGAGAACAAAATCAGTATGATGCTGCCATAATTTTATTGAAGCCAAAATATCCACATCATCCAATTGTGCAAATACATCGAGGATATTTTCATCAAAATTTTCCTTTGTTATGCTGTTACACATAAAGAACATCAATGGGGAGCTAGCCTCAATAGATTCTCCACGGTCTAAAAGTTCCTTAGCCCGATGCAATATGCGGATTAACAACTGTTCTGCAACTAAACCAGTTTTGTGAAGATATACCTGCCAGTACATAAATCGCCTAGCCATTAAAAACTTTTCCACTGAATAAATACCCTTTTCTTCAACTACCAATTCCCCATTAATAACATTGAGCATAGTAATGAGCCGCTCTGCGTTAATATTTCCTTCGGCAACCCCTGTGTAAAAACTATCCCGTTTTAAATAATCCAGACGATCCATATCCAGCTGACTCGACACCAACTGATTTAGAAATTTTTTGGGGTGTGTTCCTTTGAAAATCGCGATAGCAACAGTTAACTTCTCGTTAAACTTGGCATTAAGTCTTTCCATAAATAACAATGAAATCTGCTCATGATTTATATCAAAAACAATACTGTGCTCCATGGCATGAGAGAATGGACCATGACCAATATCATGCAGTAAAATAGCAGCTAAAAGTCCGTCCTCTTCCTCTTTTGTTATTTCAACTTCCTTAAAACGAAGTATTTGTATTGCTTGCTGCATTAAATGCATACACCCCAGCGCATGATGAAAGCGGGTATGGTGTGCCCCCGGATAAACTAAATAGGAAAGACCCATTTGTGAAATTCTTCGGAGGCGCTGAAAGTAAGGTTCAGCTATAAGGTCAAAAATAAGTGTATTGGGTATTCTAATAAATCCGTAAATTGGATCATTAAAAATTTTCAATTTGTTTGATTTTATCAAAATAGATTTTTTAAGATAAGGAATTCAAAGTTATGCAATTGCCTTGAGACCTTAAATCAAAACATAGCGTTGGATTTATTCTCTTTTTTTGACATTCTTTGCTATTTACCAAATCAGGCATTTTATTTAAAGTAAGCTAAATGAGTAAAATAATCATATTGTGGGCAGATGATGAGATTGATTTATTGAAACCCCATATTTTGTTTTTAGAAAGCAAGAACTATCAAGTGGTAACCTGTAAAAGTGGACAAGAGGCGTTAGATGAAATTCGGGAAAGAAGAGTTGACATTGTTTTTTTAGATGAAAATATGCCCGGTATTTCAGGGTTAGAAACTTTAACAGAGATAAAAAGCATTGATAATTCCATCCCTGTGGTCATGATTACCAAGAGTGAGGAAGAGCTTATTATGGAAGAGGCCATAGGTTCCAAAATAGCAGATTACCTTATTAAACCGGTTAATCCGAATCAAATCTTGCTTTCTTTAAAAAAGAATTTGGATCATTCCCGTTTGGTATCCGAAAAGACCACTTCAAATTATCAACAGGAATTTAGAAAAATAGCTGCGGATCTTTCCATGGTAAATAGTTATGAGGGGTGGGCAGAGTTGTATAAAAGATTGATTTCTTGGGAATTGCGATTAGAAGAAATTGAAGATTCCAGTATGTTCGAAATTTTGGAATCCCAGAAAACCGAGGCCAACAACCAATTTGGAAAATTTGTAGATAAAAATTACGCGGCATGGTTTACGGATACAGACCGACCTGTTATGTCGCATACACTATTTAGAGAACTAGTCTTGCCCGAATTAAAAGATAAAAAAACACTTTTTATAGTGATTGATAATTTACGGTATGACCAATGGCTGGCATTTGAAGATACTATAGGTGTTTACTACAAAAAGACAAAAGAAGCTTCCTATTTCAGTATTTTGCCCACCGCAACGCAATACGCCCGTAATGCGCTGTTCTCAGGATTAACACCTTTGGATATGGAAAAAAAATATCCGCAATGGTGGAAAAACGATACAGACGAAGGAGGTAAAAATTTATTTGAAGCCGAATTTTTGGGGGAACAGCTCAAACGCCTTGGCCAATCCTTGCGCTGGGAGTATCATAAAATAACTAGTTTAAAACAAGGAAAGCAGCTGTCGCAAACCTTCAAGTCCCAAAAAGACAATGACCTAACGGTACTAGTTTACAATTTTGTGGATATGCTTTCTCATGCGAAAACAGAAATGGAAGTCATAAAAGAGTTGGCCTCCAATGATAAAGCATACCGATCTTTGACCAAAAGTTGGTTTAAAAATTCCCCTTTACTAGAGATCATACAGCAGGCACAAAGCATGGACTTAAAAGTGATTCTTACTACGGACCATGGTACCATAAACGTAAAACAGCCATCTAAAGTGGTAGGAGATAAAGAAACCAGTCTTAATTTAAGATACAAAACCGGTAGAAGCCTAACCTATGATGAAAAGGATGTTTTAGAAATTCGGGATCCTAAAAAAATACATTTGCCCAGTATTAATATGAGTAGCTCTTTTATTTTTGCTAAGAATGATTTGTTTTTTGCCTATCCCAATAATTACAACCATTATGTGAGTTATTACAGGAACAGCTACCAACATGG
>CAYTDS010000079.1:0-2749 GCA_964436555.1 uncultured Flavobacteriaceae bacterium
CGTATGTTCTGAAATTATTTGGATGGAGCGAAGTGTTTTTTATCAATAATCTAGGCCTCCCTTTTAATTCCGGATCTTTAATAATGGGTCTTATTTTTATTGCAGCCTTTTATTTTGGGTTGCGATATACCTACAGGAACAATTTTAGAACCGCAAACACTATTGTACTTTGTTGTATGTTTTTATTCCTGGGATTTTCCTCCTGGCTTATGTTGCCCATAAGAGCAAATGCCAATGTGGTTATAAATGAAAACAATCCTTCCGACGCCAGATCCTTGTTGGCATATTACAATAGAGAACAATATCCGGGGGTGGACAGCCCTGTTTATGGCGCGTACTACTCAGATACTTTTGCCCCCTCCGGAGAGCCAAGGGACGACAAGCCAAAATACGAAAAAGACGAACAGCTTGGAAAATACGTTATCGTAAATCATTATGAAGGGGCACTCCCAGGGCCAAATGAAAAGCACATTGGTATTTTACCTCGTATGTGGAGCGATCAAAATGCAGAAAATTATATGAAGTATTTTGGTGTTCTGGATTTTAAAATGAAACAATCCAATGAAGAATTGCGACAGGCAATAACCCAAATTAAAAAGGGCTATGCCGAAGGTGAAATCGGAGAAGAACAATATATTCGGTTTTTAAGGGAATTCAGTGATTATATAGAAGTACAACCACCAACCGTTTGGGAAAATGTAAAGTATATGTTTCAATTTCAATTTGGCTACATGTACTGGCGTTATTTTATGTGGAACTTTGTCGGAAAACAAGATGATCTTCAAGGGCGTTATAACAAGAACGGCAATTGGCTAAGCGGTATTGATTTTATTGACAGTAAACTTCGGGGTAGCCAGACCAATCTGCCAAGTGATATTAAAAATAACAAGGGTCGAAATACCTATTTCTTTTTACCCTTAATTTTAGGTATAATTGGCTTAGTATTTCAAATTACCAAAAATCCCAAGCAGTTTTGGGTGCTCTTTGTTTTCTTTTTGTTTACAGGTATCGCCATTCAGTTCTACACCAACCCCGCTATTTTTCAACCCCGCGAACGGGACTATTCCTTAGTTGGGTCTTTTTATGTTTTTGCTCTTTGGATTGGGTTTGGGGTATATGGTTTATTTGATGAATTTAAAAAGTTCATAGCTCCCAAAATACTTGCACCAGTAGTTACCGTTGTATGCCTTTTAGCTGTTCCGGCAGTTATGGCCTTTCAAAATTGGGACGATCATGACCGTTCTAACAGGTACACGGCTAATTCAACTGCCAGAGCGTACCTAGATTCCACCCAAAAAGACGCCGGAGCAATGTTATTTACTATTGGAGATAACGACACTTTTCCGCTATGGTATGCCCAAGAGATTGAAGGCTACCGTACCGATGTTCGGATTATAAATACCAGCCTTTTTGCAACAGATTGGTATATAGATCAAATGAAAAAGAAAGCCTACGAGAGCGATCCTATTCCCTCTCAGCTCACTCACGAAAAATACAGATTTGGTACCCGGGATGTAATCTATTATCAGGGTTTGACAGAGAGCAGATGGGCCATAAAAGATTTTATAAATTGGGTAGATAGTGACAAACCACAGACAAAAATTAAGCACTTATTACAACAACAGGGTGCAGATTTAAGCAACTACTCAGAGAATAATTTAAATGTAGTATTCTATCCTACCAACAAAATACGTATACCTGTAAACAAAGAGAATGTTTTAAGAAGTGGTTTGGTAAAAGAGAAAGATTCTGCCTTGATTGTGGATTATATAGATATTGAACTTCCACAAAGTGCACTTACCAAAAACCGAATTCTAATGTTAGATATTATAGCTAACAATGATTGGAAGCGTCCCATCTATTTCTCCGGAGGTAGTTTTGACAATGCTGAATATATCTGGATGAAGGAGTACTTACAACTAGATGGCTTGGTCTATAAATTGGTTCCTATAAAAACGAAAAACCAGAGCTCCTTTGAAATGGGTAGAATTGATACCGATTTAATGTATGATATTGTAAAAAAATGGGATTGGGGTAATTCCGGAAGTTCACAAATTTATCATGACCCACAAACCAGAATACAAGGTTTGTCTTTTAGAGGTAATTTAGCTCGTCTCACAGAGACTTTAATCAGCGAAAACAAAATTGATAAAGCCAAGGATGTTATTGAAATTGCTATGACCAATATGCCTTTAGATGCATATTCCTTTTATGCCTTTGTTGAGCCTTTTTTGGATGGGTATTACAAGGTAGGAGAAACCCAGAAAGGAAGAGATCTTTTTCAAAGGCTAAAAAGAAAATATCAAGAACGCCTGGATTATTATGCCGGTGTACCATTAAATGAACAATATGAGCAAATGGGAGATATCATTGCTGACATGGAAGCTTACCAACGCAATATTGACATCTTAATACGAAATAAGGATAGAGAAACTGCAGAAAAAGAAACGCTTATTTTTAATGAATACATAGATAAGTTCCGTCATTTTTATAAGGATGATCTTTTAGAACAAGACATAGAAGAGGAAGATCCGGACCTGCTTGACTCTATACTCTTTGATACAATTAACGAACAATAAAAATATAGTATAAACAAAGCAATAGGAAAAAGCTTTTTCCTATTGCTTTGTTTATTTTACATACTAAATGTATTCTCGCAGTATCCCAATTAGGGTATTAGCGTCTTGCTCGCCGCTTTGGCGCCAAACCATTTCTCCCTTTTTGTATATCATTAATGTAGGTAAGCCTT
>CAYTDS010000079.1:2849-4488 GCA_964436555.1 uncultured Flavobacteriaceae bacterium
CTTTGGCGCCAAACCATTTCTCCCTTTTTGTATATCATTAATGTAGGTAAGCCTTTAACTCTTAATGCTTGGGATAACTCCTTGTTTTTATCAACATCAATTTTAATGACCTTCCCCTTGTCACCAAGAGCTGCAGCAACATCTCTTAAGACGGGATGCATTGCGGTGGACTGTTCATTCCATTCCGCATAAAAATCGAGGAGTACGGGTATATTTAAATCTATTAGTTCACCAAACTTAGACATATATAAATCATTGCATTAGTAATCAAATGTAGTAAAAATTGATAAAATTTTAATCATACCCCAGCTTTTGTGCCTTTGCAATCGATTAAAATCAATTAAATGACTTTCTTTTTAAGGTAATCACTGAAATTTCAGGCCAAATTCCTACTCTTCCCGGATAACCCAGAAATCCAAAACCCCTGTTTACATTAATATATTGCCCAATTTCTTCATAGATACCTGCCCAATACTTATAACGCCATTTCACGGGACTCCATTTTATCCAACCAGGTATTTCTATACCAAACTGCATTCCATGGGTGTGTCCGCTTAAAGTAAGATGATAATGATAGGCATCGTTTATTACCTGTTCTTCCCAATGTGAGGGATCATGACTCATTAAAATCTTAAAGTCGTTTTCCAAGACATTTGCTGCTGCTTTTTTTAAATCCCCTGCCTTTTTAAATCCGCCCTTTCCCCAATTTTCTACACCCAACAAGGCAATTCTATCAGATCCTTTCTGTAAAAAACGACTCTCATTCAACAGAAGTTCAAATCCCATTTCCTTTTGGATAATTTTTAAATCTTCAAGGTTTTTTGCTTTAGCATCTTCTGAGTCCCATTCCACATAGTCACCATAATCATGGTTTCCTAAAACAGAAAATTTACCGTCTTTTGCTTCCAAGGTTGAGAAAAGTTCTTTCCATGGAACCATTTCTTCTGCCTTATTATTTACCATATCCCCGGTAAACAGAAGGAGATCGCTTTTCTGACGGTTAACCAAATCTACGGCATACTCTATTTTTTCCCTATTGTCAAAACTGCCACTGTGTATATCTGATATTTGGGTTATTTGATACCCGTGAAAGGAGTCCGGTAAGTCATCAAACTCCAAATTATATTTTAAAACTTTAAAATTGTATTTCCCCTTATACATTCCATATAATAAAGCACTAAAAGGGACAGCTGCCATGCCAATAGCAACAAGACTAAGAAATCTTCTGCGAGTAGGAATGCTAAACTCCTTTTCTGTTCCAAATAATTTTTGATAAATCCCCGCAATAAGCCTAAAAATATCCTCTGAAAAAAGAAATACTATAGTAATAAGGTTGAAGGTTATCATAGTCAATAAAAAGCCAAAAGCATAGCTTTTTGGCCTGCTCAAGACTCTATTAGGGTCATCGCCTAACGTAAATTGAAACACAAAATTCCCTAAGACCAGAAGTGCCAATAACAAAAAGATGTAATACACATAAGGAAATCTGCTAACCGTTCTCATGGCCTGTAAAGCGTATAAGGTAAGTGCAATATAAATGGCAATAAAAATAATCCAACGCAGCATGTTCTTTTTTTTACAAAGATATTTTTTTGTGGGTACTTTAGTGTTCTTTACACTTTATTTAACCATACTCACA
>CAYTDS010000079.1:4588-9210 GCA_964436555.1 uncultured Flavobacteriaceae bacterium
TTATTTAACCATACTCACAACCTTTTGTATGGTCTCTATATCCGTAATAGCTCTTGCATCCTCCCTTAAATGAATTAAGGAATTCATTGAAACCGGAGGAATTACATCGAATGTGGAATAAAATTTTGTTCCCGATAAGTGAACCGCTCGGAAACCCAATTGCTTAAACAAGGATACATTATCTTGATTTATCCCTCCTCCAGGCATAATACTGCATTTTGATGCACTCGCATGAAGTTTAATTAAAAGTTCTTCACCTAATGTAGCTGAGGTTGCTTGACCGGAGGATAAAATATAATCTGCACCTAATTTTTCAAGTTTTTTTCTAGTCAGCTCGGGGTTCTTAACCCAATCAAACGCTCTGTGAAAAGTAAAGTTCAGGTTACCAGATAGAGCAATCAACGTCCTCGTTCGTTCTTCATCTAATGTGAAATCTGCGTTCAATACTCCGGCCACTATTCCTTGAAATCCAAGTTTTACACATAGCCTAATATCCTTTTTCATTATTTCAAACTCTAATTCGGTATAGGTGAAATCTCCGCTTCGCGGACGAATCAAGACATGAACCGGAATGGACAAATGTTTTTTTATACTTTTCAGTAATCCATAAGAAGGTGTAATTCCTCCAACGCCCAGTTCTGAACATATTTCTATTCTATCTGCTCCTGCTTTTTCAGCATTTAAGGCAGATTCCAAGGAATTCGCACAAACTTCTACTAACATTTTACTTATATTTAGCTGACTAAAATAAGCATCATAATTGCATGAAACGAAGAAACTTCCTTAAAAATTCCGCAGCGGGTACGGCGGTATTTATGGCAACTCCTCTCTTAAACGCTTGTCAGGAAACTCAAACCGAAAAAACACTAATTTCAAGCCCTTTAAAGACCGTTCGTCCCATTGTTATTTGTACATGGGATTTTCACAATGCCACCTCCAAAGCCTGGGAGATATTGAAGAATAAGGGGAATTCACTTGATGCAGTAGAACAAGGCGTAATGGTTGAAGAGGCGGATATAAATAACCAAACCGTAGGAAAGGGTGGGCGACCAGATCGTGACGGTAATGTAACTTTGGATGCCTGCATTATGGACAAAGAAGGGAATTGTGGCGCGGTGCTATACCTTCAAAATATTGCTCATCCCATTTCGGTAGCCAGAAAAGTAATGGAAGATACCCCGCATGTGATGCTTGCGGGAAAAGGTGCCGAACAGTTTGCCTATGAAAAAGGTTTTGAAAAAGTGGATTTGTTGACCGACAAATCAAAGCAGGAATACTTGGAATGGAAGAAAACTTCAGAATACAAGCCCATTATCAATATTGAAAACCACGATACAATAGGAATGTTGGCCATTGATGCCAATGGGGATATTGCAGGTGCCTGTACTACTAGTGGAATGGCATATAAAATTGGTGGGCGAATAGGAGATTCCCCTATAATTGGTGCCGGTTTGTTTGTAGACAACGAGGTTGGAGGAGCTACGGCCACAGGTGTAGGTGAAGAAGTAGTGCGCACTGTAGGGAGCTTTCTAATTGTTGAACTTATGCGTCAGGGAAAATCCCCACAGGAAGCATGCGAAGAAGGTGTAAAACGGATTATTGCCAAGAACAAAAATTATAGCGATTTTCAGATTGGATTTATAGCAATCAATAAAAATGGAGAAACAGGATCGTACTGTATACAGCCGGGATTTACCTATCGCATGTATTCGGAAGAAGGTCATATAAATCATCCTTCCAATTCTTTTATTTAAGTCCCAAACCGTTAAAAAAACTAGATTAAGTTCTTATTTTTGAAGTTTAACATCTATCCAAGAAATGGCAGAACAAAAACGACTTTTTTTACTGGATGCCTATGCGCTGATCTTTCGTGGCTATTATGCCCTGATAAAAAATCCAAGAGTTAATTCCAAGGGCATGGATACCTCTGCCATATTAGGTTTTGTAAACTCCCTTTTTGATGTAATTAAGAGAGAAAAACCAGATCATTTGGCGGTTTGTTTTGACAAAGATGGAAGTGCGGATCGCACTGAAATGTTCGCAGAATATAAGGCAAATAGGGATGAAACTCCAGATGCAATCCGGATTGCGGTACCCTACATTCAAGCTATTTTAAAAGCTATGCACATTCCAGTAGTTGAGCTTTCGGGTTTAGAAGCAGATGATATTATTGGCACTTTAGCCAAACAGGCGGAAAAAGAAAATTTTAAAGTGTATATGGTTACCCCTGATAAGGATTTTGGTCAACTGGTATCCGAAAATATTTTTATGTACCGCCCGGCCAGATTGGGGAATGGAATTGAGATCTGGGGTATTCCGGAAGTACAAAAACGCTTTGGTGTAGAAAGACCGGAACAGGTAATAGATTATTTGGGTATGATGGGAGATGCCAGTGATAACATCCCCGGACTTCCAGGAGTTGGCGAAATGACCGCAAAAAAGTTTATTGCCGAATTTGGTACTATGGAAAATCTTTTGGCTAATACAGATAAATTATCTGGGAAAATGCGCCAAAAAATAGAAGAAAATGCAGAATTAGGGCTACTCTCAAAAAAATTAGCAACTATCTGCATTACTTGTGATGTTACTTTTGATGCCAAAGATTATGAACTCTCGGTACCAGATGCTGAAAAAGTGCAACAATTATTTGAGGAACTGGAATTCCGACGTTTAAAGGATCAGTTTTTAAAATTATTTTATGATGAGTCCTCTACCGCATCAACTTCTTCGATTTCCAGCGCTGCCGAAATAAAAAAAGAAGTCAGGGAAGCCGGAGGCGGACAGTTTTCACTTTTTGGTAGCACAGATGAATCTCCTGAAATATTTAAAGAAGTTTCCAGCCGCAATACCATTAGCGATGTCCCGCACATGTATCAAAGTATTCTTCCGGGAATGGCAATGAAACTTTTTGTTCAGAATTTAATGAAACAAAACTCTGTTTGTTTTGATACAGAAACTACATCTTTAAATCCTTTGGTAGCCCAACTTGTGGGTATCGCCTTTAGTTGGGAAGCAACAAAGGGATTCTATATTCCCTTTCCTGAAGAAACAGAAGCCGCACAGCAAATCATTGAGGAACTTCGTCCTTTTTTTGAATCGGAACACATTGAAAAGATTGGACAGAATCTAAAATATGATGTCAAAGTCCTTCACAAATATGGTATTAAGATTAAAGGCAAGTGCTTTGATACTATGTTGGCACACTACTTAATTAATCCAGATATGAGGCACAACATGGATGTACTGGCTGAAACGTATTTAAATTATACCCCGGTTTCCATCTCCGATTTAATTGGAAAGAAAGGAAAAGGACAAATCTCCATGAGAGAGGTGCCTTTGGAACAACAGACTCAATATGCCGCTGAAGATGCAGATATTACATTTCAACTGGCGCAGCATTTTAAACCGGAACTGGAAGAAGCAAAAACAGAAACGCTTTTTAGTTCCATAGAAATTCCGCTATTGAATGTGCTTGCCGATATGGAATTAGAGGGAATTAATTTAGATAAAAATTATTTGAATATCCTGTCTTCAAAACTAGACAGTGATATAAAGGAGTTAGAAACAAAAATATATGAAGGGGCAGGGGAAACTTTTAACATTGCCTCCCCCAAGCAACTGGGTGAAATTCTTTTTGATAAATTAAAACTAATAGATAAACCCAAAAAGACCAAAACCGGGCAATACTCTACTGCAGAAGATGTACTCTCCTATCTCGCAAAAGATCATCAAATCATTCAGGATATCTTGGATTATAGGGGGCTGGCAAAGTTGAAAAGCACCTATGTGGATGCCCTTCCGGAACAGGTAGAACCTTCAACAGGCAGGGTGCATACAGATTATATGCAGACCGTTGCTGCAACAGGCAGGTTAAGTAGCAACAATCCAAACCTTCAAAACATCCCTATCAGAACAGAAAGAGGACGGGAAGTGAGAAAAGCGTTTATTCCAAGAGATGAAAACTATGTGCTGCTTGCAGCGGATTACTCCCAAATTGAGCTGCGTATTATTGCTGCCTTAAGTGAGGAAACTACCATGATTGAAGCTTTTAAAAAAGGGGAAGATATTCACACTTCAACCGCCTCAAAAGTGTTTAATGTTCCTTTGAATGAAGTAACACGTGAACAACGGAGTAATGCCAAAACGGTAAACTTTGGAATTATGTATGGTGTTTCTGCTTTTGGCCTCAGTAACCAAACCAATTTGTCCAGAGCGGAATCCAAGGAGTTGATAGATACCTATTACCAAACCTATCCAAAACTGCGCAACTTTATTAGTGAGCAAATTGACTTTGCTAGAGAGAACGGCTATGTACAAACTGTATTAGGCAGGCGCAGGTATCTACGGGATATCAATGCCGGGAATGCTGTTGTTCGCGGTGCGGCCGAGCGCAATGCGGTAAATGCTCCCATTCAAGGCAGTGCGGCAGATATTATAAAAATTGCGATGATAAACATCCATAAAAAATTGGAGGAAGGAAAATTCAAATCCAAAATGTTGTTACAAGTACATGATGAATTGGTTTTTGATGCTTTTAAACCGGAGTTGGATGATCTGAAGACCATGGTTAAAAACGAAATGGAAAATGCGTATACTCTTACTGTACCTCTAGATGTAGAACT
>CAYTDS010000080.1:0-9189 GCA_964436555.1 uncultured Flavobacteriaceae bacterium
GGTTACTTCTGAAATTGTATTTCCCTGTGAATAAAGTAGTGTTCCAAAAATCAAACAAAAGATAGTTACTATGTTTTTCATCTATTTATAAAATTCTTATTTATTGTGACCACATTTACCCAATTATCCAAACTAACATCCATTAAAGTAAAATGGTATGGAGCATCTAAAATAAGCATTGGTGGAATTTCTCTGGTTATATTTAAAACCACATTATCTAATTGGTAATATTGAAAATGTTCTTGGTTTGTATAAGTTCCAGACAATAAATTATCTTGTGCATCTGAAACAACTTGAAAATAGATAGCATTGTCTCCTCTGATATTAGCCTGCCATTCAAACAAGGGCATTCCCGATTCTTCCTGTTTTATAGTAACAATGTCTTCCCACAAAGTGGGCTTTAGAACTTGCTTTGAGCGTATTGGATTGGAAATTTTTATTTCTTCCTGCAACTCAAAGGTAACTATATACCATTTTTCAATTTGAGATTGTTGATTAAAACGACTAAGATAACCGTTAAAAACGGGCTCGTTTTCTGCAATAACTTGTTGGTAATTTATAAAATCATCTTTATTTACTTCTGCAGTAGTCGTTTGGTACAAGCGTATATTAGCGGCACCTTCTTCAGGGTAATAAAATATTAAAACGTTACTGTTATTGTCATCATCACTTGCAGCACAGGCAATTACACCTCCGGTTTCAAAAATTCTATTTTGAATATAGGCTTCTAAAGAGAAGCTCGTTTCCGTAGCAGATTCTGAACAAGAAAAAACAAAAAGACAAATAATAAGGTGTTTTATTTTATTCATAATTGCATAGTAGCCATTTTATGAATTAATGGAACGTTAATTTAAATTACTTTTCAACTCCTACATTTAAAATGACTAAAAGAGTGCTCTTAAGCCAATATTAAAAGTTTCTCCTAAACCGGTGCTAATACCTCTTACAAAATTGGTATATAATGTTTCTATATTTAAAACGTCTGTTAACTGATATTTTAAGCCGCCACCTAATGCCGTAAAGTCTTGAGAAAAGCCATTACCCAAATCTATTAATTGTGAATGCTGTACTAATCCTAATATGGTGAATTTTGAGCTTGGAAAATAACTCAAAAACACACCAGGTGTTAAACGCAAACTATTGTTTGCAAAACTGTCTTCTTTTTTGCCAAATTGATATTCTGAATTTAATTCAGTAAATAATTGCCAATCGCCTCCTGCAAAACTATAGTCATAGAAGAATCTATTTTGTAGAATAAAACCTTTGTTATCTAGAAACACACCATTTTCCGATTCGTTATCTACCAAAGGAATATGAAAAGCGGTTTGAATAGTAAAGTTAGAAACAGAATTTATGGGGTTAAATTTTATTGCAGGCGCAAAAGAGGTAAAACCGGAACGTGCTGAGTTGGTTTCACCATCAAACTTGAATATATCTAAGGCATCTCTACCTCCTACAACGTTAGAGCGAAACTCAAGCAAAAGTCCAATATTTAATTTACTGTTTTGAGAAATGCCTGTAAATATGTCAACCGTGGATGTAAAAAATGTATTTCTTGGTATATCTTGTTTTGAACCATCTGGCCCAAACAAATCTTTTGTTTCTGTATATAAATTATTGAACCACTTCATATCCCATTGACCTTGTTTTAATAATTTTGAGGGGGTGTACGTTTGTATAACACTTCCAGTATTATCTTCTATATCTTCTTGAGAAAATCCCATAAAAGATACTGCTATAAAAACTAATGTAAAAACTACTTTTTTCATACCCATAATATTTTCTTGGTTTGCTTTACAGATTATTGTTTGTTTACCCTCCAATCATAAGGGAAGTAGCTTAATTTAAAATTACTCTCAATTTTCTCTGTTCTATATTTATTTATAAAGTCAATTTCAGTGCTACCATTCATTGTGAAGTCTTCTTTATACCACTCCATAATTTGAGATGCAATAACACGTTTCCTTTTAGAATCTACCTTTAGAAAAGTTCCATTTAAAGCTAATTTTGTTTGTTTTTCTAACTGTTCATCTAAAGTATCTGGCAAATAAGCCATATTTATTAATGGCGGACAGCCAATGGCACCACATACTAGCACAAAATGAAAACGGGCATCATTGAACTGAGCTCTTAAAAGCTTATGTTCAATGTCATTCAAAGTAATTTTTTTACCGCTAAAACTATACTTTGTTTTATCAAAAAATCCTTTAACGTCCAAAGGGGAATTGGCAGCATAATTATCTACAATACCTTTAATTACGCCCAAATTATAGGCATTAATCCAAAATGCTTGATAATTAGCCGCATCATCTTTTGTGACTGAAATTTGCTCGGCCATTTTCAAAAGCTCAAGTAACTCTTCTGGTTTGGAGTGAATTTTTGAATAAGTAACCAACCCGTTTGAAACATAGGTTTTTAGGAAGGTATCGGTTTTGTCAAAAAATAATTTGATGTCTTGTGAAATCCCTTTTGATATTAGTAGGGTTAGTAGAATAATAGTAATTGTTGTTTTCTTCATTCAATTAATTTTTGGTTAAAACTTCTAAATAATAATCGTAAAGTTGATTACCAAGATCAAAGACATAACATGATTTAAGATATAGTTTAATTTGCCATAGGACGCATTATAAATAAAAACCTGTAATTCTTGATGCTATTTCTGACCCCATGATAAATGCCCGTATAAATTTTATAAACTCAAAGAAAATCGTCAAGTATCACATTTCTATAACGGTGATAAAAAACGAAAACAAAGAAGCGGATTATTGAATTAACCTTTTGAAAAGCTAATGACTTCTTACACGTATTCAAATTTTAATTTTACCATATTTCACCAAGTTTACGAACACTTTCAGTTGCTATTAAGCTAAAAATATTGTCCAATTCCAAATACAATACCTCGCGCATCGTTTTTGGTTATTCCATGACCATAATCTATGCGAATAATGGCGTTATAAATTCTTTTGTGAATAAATCGGAGACCCATTCCGGGATGTATCCTTAAGTTTTTACTTTCGGCAAAGTCACTTAAATTACCTCCGGGATTCCGCCAGCTACCAGCATCTATAAAGCTATTGCCTTGCAATACAAACCAGTCTTTTTCCCAAAGGGTATATCTGAATTCTGCATTAAGGACTATTGCTCCTGTACCTCGATCTATGGTATTTCCAACCCCCCTTATGTTCAGGTTATTATCAATTGAAAAGGGTGCAAAAGGAGTATCTTGGTTACTTGCAAGACCTAGTCTTAATCTACTGGCAAAGTTTCCCTTAAGGCCTGTACGCTTATAATACATGAAATCGTTAAAACCTATCCAAAAAGGTAGAAGATTAGCGTCGTTACTTCCTACATATTGCAAGTTTAGTTGACTCCTAAAACCATTTAAATAGTAATAGTGATAGGTAATATCTTCAAAATTATAAAGTAATTTTAGTAAGTATTTGTTCACCGATAACGCTAATGGCACTCCCGTGGCTGTGCTACCCGAGCGATAATCATAATCCTCCTTAAATACACTAAAACCAAGTTCTAGTGTATTATTAAAGTTAAGCTCGTACAATCCGAGAAGTTCAAAACCGGTGTTATTGTACTTATACCTTGCTGTTCCATTTTGTAAAAAGACGGGTTCTTCTGTAGTAAGATCTTTATAATTGGCAGCTAGTCCCCACTTTTGGCTAAATAAATAGGGAGATCTAACAGCAATTCCATACGAATGAAAAATATCAAATTGATAGAATGCAGATAAAATTGTGTTGTTTCCCGTGAAATTAAATTCTTGGATTCCTACCCGAAATGCAAAATCATCATTGGTGGAGGTATAAATATTTCCAAAGGGTATAAGGGTAAAATTTTCAACGATGTGATACTTCACAATGTTTAAATCCCCAAAATGGTGCTCTACTTCAAAACTGGCTGAGGCTATTGAGGGTAACCGGTTTAATCTGGTTATATCTTGGGCTATTAGCAAACTATCTAGAAGCGTGCCTTTTTTTGTTTGTATTAATTTTTCTAGAGCCTCTATTTTTAGTCTTTCCGTGCCTAAAATCACAATATTACTTACCATCTTTTTCTGACTCATAAGCGTGAAAACGCTTAAAATACAGAAATAAAACATCGAAACATGCCTTCTCACTTTTTGTTCATTTTAGTCACAAAATGCTAAAAAAATATTCTTTTAAATACCGCTTAGGGAAATCAATTTCAGTTTTTCAAAGTCGAAAAATAAATTTGAAACTTACAGTATTATTAAATATGGTAAAAAAAACGGACCCAAAATTAAGGCATTGGATCCGTCTCTCCTTCATAGCAATTTAACTTTAATTTCTAGTAACACTTATTAAATTGGACAACCCAAAAAAGCCACTTAGCTCGGAGATATTACTCCCTGCCATTAAACCTTCGAGACCTTCTTCATATGTTATGTGGTAAATATAACAGACACCTACGCCTGCCCCATCAAAATCAACTCCCTCAACAGCCATTAATGTTGGAGGAAGACCAAGAATATTCCCCAAGTCATCTGTTATAACATAACTGCGAAGCGATCCTGTAATTCCGGTTTCGTTTAACATAATGCCGCTTACCATATCTGGATTACCATCCACGGTAAAAGTAAACGGGCCGCCGGAAAGACTACCTGCATTGAGACCCACTCTATTTACAGTTACTGAATTGGATAAGGCAAAATTACCGTTAAAACCAGATATATTTTGGCCCACCATTCTACCTTGAAGGCCCGGCTCATAAGTAAGATGGTATATAAAACATATTCCCTCGCCGGCTCCATCAAAATCTACACCTTTTACTGCCTCCAGTGTAGGTGGAAGTCCAAGAATATACCCCATATCGTCAGTAATTACATAATTTCGTATACTGCCTGTTACTCCGGTTTCATTCAAGCTTATCATATTCACCATATCCGGTTTCCCATCTACTGTAAATGTATAGGGACCCCCTAAGAGACTACCTGCATTTAGACCTGAGCGAGTAACGCTTACTAAATTGGAGAGTGCAAAATAGCCTTCAAGTTCTGATATATTTCCTCCGGCCATCAAACCTTCAAGACCTTCTTCATATGTTATGTGGTAAATATAACAGACACCTACGCCTGCCCCATCAAAATCTACTCCCTCAACAGCCATTAATGTTGGCGGAAGACCAAGAACATTCCCCAGGTCATCTGTTATAACATAACTACGTAGCGATCCGGTAACTCCTGCTTCGTTTAACATTATACCACTTACCATATCAGGAACTCCATCTACTGTAAAAGTAAAGGGGCCACCTGAAAGAACGCCTGCATTAAGGCCCAAACGGTTTACTTCTATGGCATTGGATAGCGCATGTTCTCCAATCAATTCCGATAAATTGGTTCCTGGTTCCAACCCTTGAAGGCCAGCTCCGTAGGTAAGGTGGTAAATTAGACAAACTCCTTCACCGGCTCCATCGAAGTCTACGCCTTCTAAAGCGGTTAATGTAGGAGGTAGCCCAAGAATATTTCGATCGCCGTCAGTTATTACAAAACTACGATTTTCTCCTGTCAGCATACTTTCATTTAGCGCTATACCAGTGACCATATCGGGTGATCCATCTATGGTAAAAGTAAACGGACCTCCTGAAAGGGTTCCGGCATTGAGTCCTCCTCTATTAACCGTAATGGCATTCGATAAACCAAATAAACCATTGAGGCTAGAAAGGTTCATTCCCATAGCTAAACCTTGAAGGCCAGTTTCAAAGGCAATATGGTAAATAAGACACACTCCTGTACCTGCATCGTCAAAGTTTACTCCTTCTAAGGCCATCATAGTTGGCGGTAAGCCTAAAATATTTCTGTCGGCATCTGTAACAACAAAAGACTTATTGGTTCCAACTATAGTAGACTCAGTTAAAGTAATGCCGCTAACCATATCCGGAATACCATCTACTATAAAAGAGAAAGGACCTCCACTAAGAGTTCCGCCGTTAGGAACAACAGGAGGATTTGCGTCATCGTCATCACTACAGCCAAGAGTTGCAAGGCCTATTAAAATTAAAGCTAATACCCAATTCAATTTTTTCATAACTTACTATTTTAAAGTTCTGGACAAATTAAGCTGCATCAAATAACGGAGGAATCACAAAACCATAACATTTCCGTTATACCTTTTACTTGCAGGATGCTACCAGTGAAATGGTGCTGTGATTTACTTTTACTACCAAATAGCCCTTGGTTTCTTTAGTTATACCAGTGATATTATGACCTTTATAAACAACCCTTTCTAGAAATTAAAGGCGTGATAAATTTGTGATATATTTATAATTATTTCGTGTTTATGAAGAATGTACTTGTAATTGAAGATGATTTGGAAATTGTGGGCTTGTTGGAAATACATTTAAAGGATTTAGGTTTTGTAGTCAATCATGTTCAAAATGGAATTTTAGGACTAGAAATTGCTATAGATACAAAGCCCGATCTCATTATATTGGACATTACTTTGCCCGGAATGGATGGTATAGACATTTGTAAAAGTTTGCGAGCTCAACGGTCAACTTCTTATATTCTTATGTTGACCGCTCGGTCAGAGGAATTGGATAAGGTACTGGGATTGGAAATTGGGGCTGATGACTATCTTACCAAACCCTTTAGCATAAGGGAGTTCATTGCTCGGGTAAAGGCACTTTTTAGAAGGGAAAGGACTTTGTTACATGGAGAAAATAAAACAAAGTTTACACAAAACCTGATATTTGATAATCTTTCGATCAATATGGAAAACCGCAAGGTTACTGTTGATGGAAAAAAATTGGAATTAACCCCTAAGGAATACGAATTATTGAGCCTTTTATCTTCAAGCCCGGGAAAAAGTTATAGCAGAGTTCAACTTTTAAACTTAATATGGGGTTACGAATTTGAAGGTTATGAGCATACCGTAAATACACATATCAATAGGTTAAGAGCTAAAATTGAACCTGATATGGGTAATCCAAAATTTATTTTAACCACTTGGGGCTTAGGCTATAGATTTAATGAGGAATTGTAAATAGGCTATGTAGCCAATCTTGGTTTTGTAAAAAAAAACCTTTTCCTATTTAAACCCTTTGGTAGAAAAAAAAGGAGTATTTAGCAGACTAAAGAAATTAATATAAAAACTACTAGTAATTGAAAAATTCTTTAATGTCCAATCGATTAGCATTGAAGCTAATAGGTTCTTTTGTGCTCATTTTATTGTTGGCAGGGATTTGTTACACCTTATCATCTATTTACTTTTCTAATAAGTACTTTTATGAGACTACACAGCGTTTACATGCCAATTTAGCCAACCATCTTATTGAAGAGAAATTTAGCAATCAAAAACCCTTTGATAGTTTAGGCGCGGTGAACAAAGAACTCTTTGGAGACATTATGCATGACATGATGGCGGTAAATAGGGCTATTGAAGTTTATTTATTGGATGGTGATGGTAGTATATTATATTCGGTTGTATTGGACGAGAACGCTCCAGAGGCCAAGAAAAAAAGGGTAAATCTAAATCCAATCAATAGGTTTTTGGTTACCAAGGGCGATAAATATATTCTTGGTGAAGATCCAAGAGAGCCAGATGTCCCCAAGGTGTTTTCTGCTGCCTATTTTAAAGAAGGTTCCCATGAAGGATACATTTATATAATTTTGGCAGGGCAGGAATTCTTGACCGTACGAGATGCTCTTGCTACTAGTTATTTTTTAAAACTAGGTCTATGGTCATCAGTTTTAACAGTCTTATTTGCGGCCCTTCTTGGAATACTGGCTATCTGGTATTTTACTAAAAACTTAAGAAAAATAGTATATGCGGCTCAGCGTTTTCGACAAGGCGATTTACGATATAGGATAGAGAATACGAGTAATGAGGATTTATCCAAAGTCTCCGAAACTTTTAATGCAATGGCAGAAACTATTTTGGGAAACATAGAAAAATTACAGTCAGTTGAAAATTTTAGGAAGGAATTGATTGCTAATATCTCGCATGATCTTAGAACACCATTGTCCATTGTCCAAGGTTATATCGAAACATTGCAAATCAAAAAAGACCAGTTAAGCGAAAATGAGAAGCAGTCTTACCTACAAATCATAAAGAATAGTAATGAACGTTTAACATTGCTAGTGTCGCAACTATTTGAGTACTCCAAATTGGAATCGAATCAAATTGAACCAGAAAAAGAGCCATTTTTGCTTGGTGAGTTAGCCAATGATATTTATGCCAAATATAAATTATTGGCTGAACAGAAAGGAATAGACTTAAAGATTATAATGGATGAAAAAATACCACTGGTTTTTGCAGACATTTCACTTGTTGAGAGGGCAATTCAAAATCTAATGGACAATGCCCTAAAGTTTACTCCTCAAGGTGGTGAAATCACTATTCAGATTTCCTTAATAAATAAAAATGTTCAAGTTTCAGTAAAAGACTCGGGTCCGGGAATTGCTCAAAATAAACAGGCTCTTATTTTTGAACGATATAAACAAGTTAAGGAAGGACAAGAAAGAGCAGGGGCAGGACTTGGTTTGGCTATTGTAAAGAAGATTTTGGAACTTCATGGCTCAAACATAAGTGTAATAAGTAAACCAAATGAAGGAAGTACTTTCAGTTTTTGTTTGTCCGTTTATTCGGAAATATATAACAAAAACGTTATAACAAAAATGTTATAATTTATTTTTCTTTTCATTAGCATACAATCTTCACTTCCCTAACCATAGCCGTTCCTTTTTTCTATAGCAAAGAAAACCATTTGTTCTAAGACGGATTGCATAATCAGGCTCGTGCCTCGCTCTTTTTATAAATCCTAACTTATCCCAAATGGAGAAGAATAAGGGCTATAGAAAAAGGTAACGGCGACGGCTCTGTGGGAAGTAATTGGAAAAATTGAAAAAAAAAGTGTGCCCAAGTTTGTTTAATTTTTCTCTTGAAGTTGTAGAAAAAAGGAAAACGCTCGGGATGTGATAAGTAATTTTATTTTGGTATTTGACAGGGAAGAGGCTTTGAGTTTCACCCCACAAGTTTTCATGAATTTGTCCGCCTTTGGCGAACAAAGAGTGAATAGCAAGAGGGTAACCCGCAGAGCAGGGTTACTGTTTTTTATCTATTTGATAATCAGCATTTTGTATTTTTATAAAAAATGAGTTATCACGGAAATTTAGTAAAAAACCTTGGGAACCCCAGTAAACAGGGAGTATTTTTT
>CAYTDS010000081.1:0-1570 GCA_964436555.1 uncultured Flavobacteriaceae bacterium
TTGCAGACAATGCCAGTGATCCGGGGTGCCAATGATAACTACATCTATGTCCTTATTTTCCAACAATTGGCGGTAATCCTTATACCATTTTGGCTTTTTTAAACCGGCTTTTTCCAGATCCGCAGTACGTTGCGCAAGGACGCTTTCATCTACATCACAAAGGGCTATGACTTCTATTTCACTTATTTTTAGCATGGACGTAAGATCACTAAATCCCATACCTTTACACCCTATTAATCCTAGATTAATTCGGTCATTTGGACCTACTTTTTTTCTTAGCGCAGCCAGTAATTCCATAGGAAACATAAAAGCGGCACCGGTTCCCATTAAGGCAAGAGAACTTTTTTTGATAAAATTTCTTCTATTTGCAATCATCTTATTTGGTTTATTTATTGACCATCAAGATACTAAATTCCAAAACAAAAGGTATAAAAAAACACTGCGTTTAGGGCAGTGTTTTTAGAAAAACTTTAACTTTAATTTACTTCTTTTCAGGAGCGTTTACTTTTTGACTCATTTCCATGGAGATGGCAGATTTATCAAATTTTATTTTTCCTGCCATAGTTTCTATGATACAAGAAAAATCGGCATCATTTAAATCTACTATTTTACCATGCATGCCACTTTTGGTAACCACTTTATCTCCCTTTTTTAAACTGGTTGCAAAATTCTTTTCCGCTTTTTGGCGCTTTCTTTGAGGAAGGATAATAAAAACAAAAAATACCACAAAAATTAAAACAAGCGGAAGAAACGGATATTGTTCAAACATCTTTTATATGATTATAAAGGACTTGCCGGGGCAGTTCCTTTTGGGGTTACAAAAGCCTTAATCCTTAATATTTCGGAGCCTTTTTCTGTATTTGCATTTACCGTAATGGTTTTTGTAACTTGATTTTGACCAGCGCCATTAAACTTTACCAGTAACTCGCCTCCTTGTCCGGGAGCAATAGGTTCTTTTGGAGGATCGGGAACAGTACATCCACAGCTACTTGTGGCATCTGTAATTATAAGAGGTGCATTACCGGTATTTGTGAACTTAAAAATATATTCCTGTGCAGCATTTTGATCAATGTTTCCAAAATCATGCTCCGATTTTTCAAAAGTCATAATCGGTAAATTTTTGGATGCCTGATCCCTTTCTGCAGCGACCTCCACATTGGCTGTGTTAATTTTTGCAGAAGCGCTGTCCTTACAAGAAACAAAGGCTAAAAAACAAATTAAACTTAAGGTTACTCCTATTCTTTTCATGAGGGTTATATTTTTGATTTTGACAAAATTAAGGAATATTTTATTATAACAATCCCCTGCCTACTTTTTTTAACTTGTCCTCTTCCTGGTACTCCTTAACTAGCTTATCGAGAACGCCATTAATAAAAATACTGCTTTTAGGAGTAGAATATTCTTTAGCAATTTCTAAAAATTCATTTATAGTAACTTTTTCAGGTATAGAGGGAAAATTAAGCAATTCACAAATAGCCATTTTTAATAGAATGGCGTCTATATCGGCAATCCGGTCTTTATCCCAATTGGGTGTTTTGCCTTCAATTTCCTTTTCCCATTTCTCATTGTT
>CAYTDS010000081.1:1670-7338 GCA_964436555.1 uncultured Flavobacteriaceae bacterium
TACTTTTGGTACACTTCACTTTCCACAATCTCTTTATAAACAATCTTTACGTACTCCTCATTTAAATACCAGTTTTGCAATTTACGTGAAGCGATTTGATGTTTAAGCGGTCTGTTGTTACTTAATTGTAACAACAATTTATTTTGAATAAATTTTTCTCTGTTAGGAAACTTATCTGAGGCGTTTACAAGGTATTTTTTAGAAGAAAGTTTAATCTGGTCTGCCGCCATTGCGTGCACCTCTATTAATAAGCTCAGCAACAACAAATACAGATTGTAGGTGTTCTCTATACTGGCTCTTAAAAACTTCTGCTGCTTTTCAACAGAACCGTCATTGGATTGGGTTAGCGCATAAATACATTGCATTACTTTAACCCTTAGGTGCCTTCTTGTGAGCATTTTAAAAGAACTTTAGTGCGATAAATAAAATTTACATAGCAAAAGTAAAACTATATTTTCAATATCATTCTAAACTAACCTTAGTAATTAAATAATTAGAGAGCACCAAACCTACGAAAGCCAATTTTTAAAAGAATAAAAAATGGATTATAAGCATCTTTTTTTTTGATTTTTTTTTGCAGTAATAATTCCATTATTGTTGACATAAAAAAGTAAAAACTCTCAAAATAACCAGCTTTCAAACGTCTTATCTTTTATTTTTTTATGCCATTTCCTTTTCATACAATTGGGTATCTTTGGGCACAAGTTATAAAAGGTAACTAGATACTATAGCTTAATGAAAGAATTAAAACATTTAAACAAATACTTTAAAAAATATTGGTTACAGCTCTTTATTGGTATCATAATTACCATTATTGCCCGTATTTTTCAATTGATAATGCCTTCCTATGTGAACAAATCGATTGAGGTTGTAGAGAATTTCTTTAAAACGGAAATTTCCGAAACTCTAGCAGAAGAATTGCTTTTAAAGTACATCTTAATCATCATCGGTGCTGCGTTGTTATCTGCTATTTTTACCTTTTTCATGCGGCAAACTATAATTAAAATTTCGCGCTATATTGAATACGATTTAAAGAATGAAATTTTTGATCACTACCAAATTTTAAATTTAAGCTTTTACAAAAAAAACAGAACCGGCGACCTTATGAATCGCATTGGAGAAGATGTAAGTCAAGTAAGAGATTATACCGGTCCTGCCATTATGTATGGCATGCAAACTTTAACACTTTTTATCTGTTTAATTCCTTTGATGTTTATAAAAGCCCCGGAATTGGCTTTTTACACTGTTTTGCCCTTACCTGTTTTATCTGTTTTGATTTATCAAATCAGTAAAATAATACATAGTAGAAGTACCATAGTGCAACAATTTTTATCCAATCTGTCTACGTTTACACAGGAGTCCTTTTCCGGTATTTCAGTTATAAAAGCCTATAATCTGGAACCTAAAATTAATAGAGAATTTAGTGCTTTGGCTATAGAAGGTAAGGATAAAAGTATGGAATTAGCCAAAGTAAATGCCTGGTTTTTTCCCTTAATGATTCTGTTAATTGGTATTAGCAATGTTTTTGTCATCTATATTGGCGGGAAACAATATATAAACGGCGAAATTGCATCTATAGGAATAATTGCCGAATTTATACTATATGTAAATATGCTTACTTGGCCTGTGGCAGTGGTTGGTTGGCTAACCAGTATTGTACAACGTGCTGCTGCTTCTCAAAAAAGAATTAATGAATTCCTTACCATACAACCTGAAATAAAAAACGAAGTCAAAGGTCTGACCTCCATTGAAGGAAAAATTGAATTCAAAAATGTCACCTTTACCTATGATGATACCAATATCACTGCCTTAAGAAATATATCCTTTACTATTAATAAGGGCGAAACCGTTGCTATTTTAGGAAAAATTGGGTCAGGAAAATCGACCATTTTGGATTTAATTGCCCGTTTGTACGATGTTGATTCCGGAGAAATCTGTATTGATGATGTGCCTGTGCAACAATTAAATCTCAATACCTTAAGAAGTGCTATTGGAGCTGTGCCTCAGGATGCGTTTCTATTTTCTGACAGTATTAAAAACAATATAAAATTTGGCAAAGAGCATGCCTTGGATGAAGATATCATCATTGCTTCAAAAAAGGCTGTTGTTCATGATAATATTATAGAGTTTGCACATCAGTATGATACCATTCTTGGAGAAAGGGGTATTACCTTAAGTGGTGGACAGAAACAACGGGTATCCATTGCTAGAGCATTGATAAAAGACCCTCAAATTTATCTTTTTGATGATTGCCTCTCTGCCGTAGATACGGAAACAGAGGAAGAAATATTGAGTAATCTGAAAGAAGCTTCACAAAACAAAACAACGCTAATCGTGAGCCATAGGGTTTCTTCGGCAAAAAATGTGGATAAAATTATTGTACTTGAAGACGGTAAAATTTTACAACAAGGCACTCATGAACAGTTGGTGGGTATCGATGGATACTACAAGGAACTGTATCTTCACCAACTTACCGAGAAAGAAAATTAATTAAATGTTGTCAGATTAGCTTTTTTTTTCCATTTTTGATAGATAATAGTCATAAAAATAACTTTATACTAAACTATATGAGCGAGAAAGATTTAATGGATCAGGAAGAAATATATTCCAAGGTTTTACGAGCAGGAAGAAGAACTTATTTTTTTGATGTACGCAGTACTAAAGCTGGTGATTACTATTTAACAGTTACCGAAAGCAAAAAATTTACACATGATGATGGATCTTTTCATTACAAAAAACATAAAATATACTTGTATAAGGAAGATTTTACTGCCTTTAAGGAGCATTTAGATGAGATGATGGATTATATTGTGGATGAAAAAGGCATGGAAGTAATTTCGGAACGACACCAAAAAGATTTTAAAAAGGAAGATTTGGAACTAGATGATATTGAAGTCCCAAAAGATAAGTTCACAGATATCGATTTTGATGATATTTAATCCATTTCCGTTTAAAAATCGAACGACCCGAAAGCAATCAGGGTCGTTTTTGTTTTACCATAACCCGTTCAATCATTAGGAAAACGCATAACCTGCCCTTAGTTTCAGGCGGGTGGCCATTTAAAATAGACAACACCTCCCGTTTCTTCGATTCGGGATTTTGGCCATATTATAAATTAAATATCAATGTTTTATAACTATTTGTATCGATGAAAAAATTATTTAATCTCTATTTGTTTTTATTGGTGGTAATTTCTGCTTCTGCACAGGACAAAGTAACCCTTGACTATTATCTTCCTCAAAACATTTCCTATGATACCAGCATTCCCAAGCCGTCAGATATCATTGGGCACGAGGTGGGAGAATGGCACGTTACTCATGACAAATTGGTTTATTACATGCAAGAACTTGCAAAGGTCAGCAATCGAATCACCCTTGAAGATAGAGGAAAGACATTTGAGGGGAGACCACTGGTATTACTTAAAATAACCTCCCCAAAAAATCATCAAAATTTAGAACAAATCCGAAAAGACCATTTAAAACTTTCAGAATCCGGGAGCGATGGAATTTCAGTAAATGAAATGCCTTTGGTTGTTTACCAAGGATTTTCCATTCACGGTAATGAAGCCAGTGGATCCAATGCTGCCTTAGCTTATGCCTACTATTTGGCTGCGGCACAAGGTCCGGAAATTGAATCCTTTTTAGATAATTTAGTGATTCTAATGGATCCTTCTTTTAATCCGGATGGGCTGCAACGTTTTTCACATTGGGCAAATTCCAATAGGAGTGAACACTTAAATCCTGATTCAAACGACAGGGAGTACCGAGAGGTATGGCCGGGTGGACGCACCAACCACTATTGGTTTGATATGAACAGGGACTGGTTACCTGCTCAATTACCGGAAAGCAGAGTCCGTATTGCTACCTATCATCAATGGCTACCAAATATTCTTACAGACCATCATGAAATGGGTACCAATTCTACGTTCTTCTTTCAGCCCGGAGTTCCCTCAAGGGTACACCCACTTACCCCAAAACTTAATCAGGAGCTCACCATGGAAATTGGGACCTATCATGCGAAAGCTTTAGATAAAATCGGGTCTTTTTACTATACCAAAGAGGGTTATGATGATTATTATTACGGCAAGGGATCCACTTTTCCGGACGTTAACGGAGGCATTGGTATTTTATTTGAACAAGGAAGTTCAAGGGGTCATATTCAAGAAAGTGATAATGGTCTGCTTACATTTCCCTTTACAATACGCAATCAATTTACAACTGCCATTTCTACCATAGAGGCGGCACTAAATATGCGGACGAAATTGCTTAACTACCAAAAAGATTTTTATAGTGAGGCACGTAGAGAAGTTAGTAAAAGTAAAACTGCCGGACTTGTTTTTGGGGATTCAAAAGATGCCGCTAAATCATGGCATTTGGCAGAAATACTACAGCGCCATCAAATTAAAATTCATGAATTGGCTAATGATGCCACGGTAGGCGGTAAAGATTTTAAAAAAGGAAATAGCTATGTAGTTCCTATGAATCAAAAAAATTCAAAGTTAATTAATGCTATTTTTGAGAAGCGAACCACCTTTACGGATAGTCTTTTCTATGATATTTCCGCATGGACATTTCCATTGGCTTTCAACGTGGACTATTCAGAAGTAAATACACTAACAATTGCCGGCGAGGAAATTACCAATTTAACACCCTTAACGGTGGCGTCTCTAGTGGAAAGTAATTATGCCTATCTGTTCGAGTGGAATGAATACTATTCACCCAAAGCTCTCAACGAAATATTGGATAATGGTATCCGTGCAAAAGTTGCTAAAAAGCCTTTTAACTTAAATGGAAAACAATACGATTATGGTACCATAATGATCCCTGTTCAAAATCAGGAACTAGATTCTAAAGCATTGTACACTTTATTGCAAAGAGTTGCCAAGGAAAGTTTTCTTCAAATTGATGCAGTAAACTCAGGACTTACAACAGGAATTGATTTAGGAAGCAATGATTTTGCTCCTTTAAGAAAACAAAAGGTGGCTTTATTAGTTGGCAAAGGTATTACTGCTTCTGATGCCGGTGAGATATGGCATTTATTTGACCAACGTTTTGAGATAAAATTGACTAAAATTGATACAGATTATTTTAGTACTGTTGATCTGAGTCGTTACACAGCTTTGATTATTCCTAATACCATTGGTACAGCTTTGGATAAAAAAGTCGCAGACAAAATCAAAGTTTGGGTAAGTAATGGCGGTATTGTCGTTGGATATCGCAACACGGCTGAATGGTTAAGCAAAAATGAACTAATCAGTTTGAAATTTAAAAAAGATACCCTTATTGCCAAAAATGTTTCTTTCGGAGAAAAACAAGATTTTCTTGGAGCAAGAGCAACAGGAGGTGCTATATTTGAAACTAAATTAGACCGTTCACACCCAATAAACTTCGGTTATAAGAATAGCAGTCTCCCTATTTTCAGAAACACCAATATTTTTATAGAACCTGATAAGGATAGCTATAATAATCCCATTATCTATTCCGAGAATCCCCTATTAAGCGGCTATATTACCGAAAGAAACCTTAAACTTCTAAAAACTACGGTTCCATTTCAAGTACAACGAATAGAAAAAGGAAGCGTGGTAGTATTTACCGATAATACCAATTTTAGAGGCTTTTGGTATGGCACTAACAAATTGCTTATGAACGCTATATTTTTTGGAAAAATC
>CAYTDS010000081.1:7438-9116 GCA_964436555.1 uncultured Flavobacteriaceae bacterium
TAACCGCTGAGTCAGAAGTATATTCGTTCCCTTATTTGTACGATGAAACTCAGGAAGTTGCCAAGGCTTATCAGGCTGCTTGTACACCCGATTTCTTTCTGTTTGATGCTGAATTAAGGCTCGTTTATAGAGGACAATTGGATGATTCCCGTCCGGGAAATGGTATTCCCCCTACTGGCAAAGACTTACGTGATGCCATTAAGGCTGTTCTAAATAAGACTCCAGTTTCTGGTGTACAAAAACCAAGTATCGGTTGTAATATTAAATGGAAACCGAACTAATATGCTTCTATTTTGAAAAATAAGATAAGTAAAAAAGATGCTCTGGATTTAATTTCAAAAAGCAATGTTCCATTTATCAATGTTTTTGACCACGGAACCCTTAAAGTTGAGATTTATAAACCAGATCGTATAGACTACCAACAACCACACAAACGCGATGAGGTGTACATCATTATTTCCGGTAGTGGAGAATTTGTGAATGACGGTCAAAGAACAACTTTTTCACAAGGGGATTTTCTCTTTGTTCCGGCTGGAGTAGTCCATAAATTTGAAAACTTTACAATAGATTTTACAACTTGGGTAATTTTTTACGGACCTGAAGGTGGAGAAAAAAATTAAGGGCCAACCCTTCAAAATTGAAAAGAACTATAGCCAACCCTCGCGTTGCAGTAAATTATAGATATGTGCATAATGATGATTACTATGCCATGCATACATACCAATGTTCCGTTTAACACTTACTTCCTTAAGTCCATTGGGGTGTATATAAATTTTGTTCAGAGCCTCCGGGGAAAGTCCTTTTAATAAATACACCATTTTGGCATGTAAAGCACGAATATAATTCAGTGACAGACCAATAGGAGCTGTACGGCCATCAAAAAGTGTTGCCCATTCCTTTTCATCATAGGCTTTTATAATGGGTTGTTCCTCCGTTAATGCCCATTTAAAACGAGTATAACTGTTATGATGGCTATCTGCAATATGGTGAACTACTTGTAAAACAGTCCATCCCCCTGGTCTATAAGGAGTTTCTAATTGTTCTGAAGACAGGTTTTTTACCAAATCATCTAATCGTTGGGGTAGTTCATCCAACACAAGAATCCATTCTTCGATGTGATTATCCGTTATTATTTCCGGCACTTGAAAGTGACCTATTGGATATTGCAGTAGTTCTAAATCATTCGATTTCATTCTATAAAAATAAGAAAGTTTAATACTTTTTTAACCCCAGAAAAAATCTATTTCATCTTTTATGAATTATTTTTATGTGAAAGTAAATAATTTAAAAAAAATATTATGTCAGCAATACGATTAGGCGATGTGGCGCCGGATTTTACCGCAGATAGTTCGGTAGGAATTATCAATTTTTATGATTATTTAGGTGATGGTTGGGGAATTTTGTTTTCGCATCCTGCAGATTTTACACCGGTATGTACTACCGAATTGGGGACTGCTGCAAAGTTCAAAGGTGAATTTGACAAACGCAATGTAAAGATGTTGGCATTAAGTGTTGATGGTTTGGCTTCTCACGCAGAATGGATAAAAGACATTAATGAGACACAGCAAACTACAGTAAATTTCCCAATTATTGCAGACGAAAATAAAAAAGTATCAACGCTTTATGACATGATACATCCTAATGCCAATAATAATCTTACAGTAAGGTCTGTGTATAT